>JAJXUS010000108.1 GCA_021782675.1 Acidobacteriota bacterium | reverse complement strand
CAGTCGGGCATTTTTGAGGGTCATCGAGGAGTTGGTAGGGGGCGTAAGTCGTTGAAAAGAATTGGCTCCTCAGGTAGGACTCGAACCTACAACCCTTCGGTTAACAGCCGAATGCTCTGCCATTGAGCTACTGAGGAGTGTGGGGTGGCAATGACCTGTTCGTACGGTAACAAAGCAGCGCCGCCTCCGTCAAAGGCAGGCGTTGCGCGTGAGGTTACCGTGCGATGCAGCGCCCCCGGGGCGGCGGAAAAGCATGCAGGCCGCGCTCTATGATGAAGAGCGGGAGGGTTTTCCGATGCCGAGAATTTCGCGTTTGACGCGCAGGGAAGTGGACGCCGCGACGGGCGCCATTTACGACCGCTACATGCAGCAGCGGGGCAATGTGCCCAACATGTTTCGCACGGTTGCGCACCGGCCGGAGATATTCCAGACGATGATCGCGCACTTTGAAGCGATTCTTCATACCGGTACGCTGCCGCTGCGGTTGAAAGAGCTGGTGATCGTCCGGACTTCGCAGTTGAACCACTGCGACTACTGCCTGGCGTCTCATTCGCGCATCGCCAAAAAGCTGGGATGGACAGACGCGCAATTGTCAGCGCTCGAGGGTTCCGGACCCGCCGATGCGTTTACACCCGCGGAACGTTGCGCGTTGCGGTTGGCCGAGCGCATGACGCGGAATGAAGGTCCACTTACCGATGAAGAATGGGCGGACCTGCGCGGCTTTTACAGCGAAGGCGAAGTGGTGGAACTGATGGGCGCGATCGGCCTGTTCAACTACTTCAACCGCTTTAACAACATGCTGGATATGGAGCCGACCGGGCCGGCCAATGCTACGCCGGAGCCGGAAGCCGCGCTGGCTCAGTAAAGCAGCAGCACAATCTGATAGGCGGCAAAGCCGTTTTCCATGCTGCCGTGGCACGCGGCAACATCCGCGCGCCGAAAGCGGCCGGATCGGATGCCCTGCTCCACCTGAGCGGTCAGACGGCTGAGGTCTGCCGTGCTGTAGCGCATTACCAGCTTCGGCAGCGGCCGTGCATGTGCTGGATCGCGGTCGCAGTATTCATGCGCCAGGCCGCCACCCTTTTCAACGCTTAATCCGCGGGCACGCAGCAGCGTCGCTACCTGTTGCTCCTGTTGCATGGGCGTCAGGGTTTGCAGTTCGCGGGCAAAGTCCTGCACCGCGTACAACTCGCCATTACGCCTGGTAACAGCGACGCCGACGGCGTTCAGCCGTGGATCCAGCAGATTGGCGCGATGCGGTGGCGAATGCATCCACTCATTGTTGATCTGTCCCGGAGTCGGCGCCTCTGCCAGATTTTCTGCCACCGTCGAGCAGCGCACGCCTGCCTGTTGAATGCGCGCCGTCAGGTCCGGTTCTCCAGGAAGTTGGTGGGACAGACCACGGGAGCGCAGCATGATCTGCTCATGCTGCCAGGCAGCAGCGGTCAGATTTGGGTCTACGCGCAGCGGCCCCAGGCCGTAGCGGGCGCGGTCCTGATTGGCGTCCGCGATTAACGACTGCGCTGCAGCTTGCTCGCCGGGTGTCATGTGGGCGTACTGGCCATATTGCGCAAGCGCGGGCAGGGCGAGCAGAGCAGCAGCAATCATCGCGGAATGCAGCAGCTTGCGACCAATGGTTCTGGACATTAAACCCTCCCGGGAAAGGCAAATCTGTCGCCCATGGCGGCACAGGTGCGGCGGATGCCGTCGTCCAGGCTGATGCGTGGCTGCCAGCCCAGCGCTCGAATGCGTCGAATATCCAGCAGCTTGCGCGGCGTGCCGTCGGGGCGCGAGGCGTCGAAGGTCAGCCTGCCGTTGTAGCCGACGATGCGGCACACAAGCTCGGCCAGCTCGCGGATGCTCAGGTCTTCGCCCGCTCCGATGTTGATGAGCGGAGGATCCTCGGCGGAGAGCAGGGTGGCGTAGCGCTCCGGCGGCAGCTCCAGCAGGAAGACGCAGGCCTCGGCCAGATCGTCCACGTAGAGAAATTCGCGGCGCGGCGTGCCTGTGCCCCAGACTTCCATCTGCGCTGCGCCGGCATCTTTGGCCAGCAGCGCCTTGCGCAGCAGCGCCGGCAGCACATGGGAGTTCTGCAGGTCAAAGTTGTCGCCGGGGCCGTAGAGATTGGTTGGCATGGCGGCCACAAAGCGGGTGCCGTGCTGCCGGTTATTGGCCCAGCACTGCTCAATGCCGGCGATCTTCGCGACAGCGTAGGGCCGGTTGGTCGGCTCCAGCGGACCCGACAACAGATACTCCTCGCGAATGGGCTGCGAGCACAGGCGCGGATAGATGCAACTGGAGCCGAGAAACAGCAGTCGCGTGACGGCGAATTCGCGGCAGGCATCAATGACTGCGGTCTGCAGCAGCAGATTTTCCGTGATGAAGTCGGCGGGGTTGGCGTTGTTGGCCTGGATGCCGCCCACGCGCGCGGCCGCAAGAACGACGTACTCCGGCCGCTCGGCGTGGAAGAAGCGCCGGACGGCTTCGCGGACGCGCAGGTCAAGTTCCGCGCGGGAGCGAGTGAGGACGTGGCGATAGCCCGCATTGACAAGACGCCGCGTGATCGCCGAGCCGACCAGGCCGCGATGACCGGCAACAAAAACGCGGCTTGCAGCGTGCATGGGCTCGTCGGGTTGGCCTGCGGCTGCGTTTGTGCTCATGATGGTTCCTTACAAATTATGCGCGGAGAGGAGCGTTCTATCGGGCGAAGTCTTCCGGCGCATCGTTCTTCCAGTCTGCCATTGCCTGCTCCATCGTATAGCGGTAGCGATAGCCAAGTTCGCGCAGCCGCTTGGGCGCAATGTGTGTTCCTGGCGAGACTTTGCGCATGCGTACCGGGCTTATTGCAGACCGCCGGCCGGTGAGCTGAGCGGCCGCAGCAATGGGATACGATGCAGCGACCAGCACGCCACGCGGCACCGAGAGACGCGGAATGCGAAAGCCGCCCACGGTGCAGATGGCCTGTACATATTCACTGAGCATCGGCGGCGGATCCATCGAGGCGTTCCAGACAAGGACAGGATCGTGGCCTTGCTCCTGATGCTCGACCGCAAACTGCATCACGCGGCTCAGCTCTTTGACATAGATACCGGCCTTCCGGGTATCGCGGTTGGCCATGTATGCAAAGTAGCCGCGTGCCAGGCTGCGGGCCAGCCGCGCCACGTTGGCGTGCTCTCCGGCACCAAAGACAACTCCCGGGCGCAGAATCGCTAGCCTTCGCCCAGCCGCTGCGTGCTGCCAGGCGATGTGGATCTTTTCCGCGACCAGCTTAGAGCCGCCGTACGCCGTCTCGGGCATCGGGAGGGAATCTTCATCGCGCGCGGCATCCGAGGAGCCATACGGCGCAATGCTGCTGGTGAAGACAATGTGTTGGCTGAGGGTGCGGGCAGCGTAGTCGCAAACGTTCTGTGCGCCGGGCAGATTCGTCCGGTAATACTCGTGGTGCTCGTGGCCGGGCTCGCGATGGATGGCGGCGAGATTCACAATCAGGTCCGCGCCGCCGGCCAGCTCCGGCTGCAGGATTGGCTGACGCACATCGCAGGGAACGTATTCAACCCTCGGGCCGTCGCCTTGGCCTGCAAGCGCCGCGCGCAGGGGATTGGCGTAGGCGTCGTCGCGCAGAGGGCGAATATCGGCGAGCTGGATGCGTTCGAAGCCCGGCTGCGCCATCAGGTGCAGTGCAAGATGCGTGCCGATGCAGCCGGTGCCTCCAAAGATGACGCAGGTCTTCGCGTTCACAGCCAGACTCCTGCGCTCATCCGCGGAAACTTCCCGACAGAGCAACGGGCTCTGTCGCCGGCTCTGGAGGTGGCGTGTCGGTAATGCGTGGCCGCGTGCCGGTGACCATTGCCACCAGGTTGCTTACCTGAAACTCCGGCAGCAATGGCTGGATGCGCGCTCTGCGGGCAGCCGCGGACTCGGTTCGAACGATCGCCAGAGCTTCCTCCAGCCGGGCGAAGAATAGCGCGTCGTCCCAGGATTCGACCAGCGTGCCGGTGCCGGCGCGCCGAAGCAGCCGGCCTACTTCGCTTTCAGCAGAACAAAGCGCCAGCAGGTAGACGCCGGCGGCCAGCAGGTTCGGCAGTTTGGAGGGCAACGCTCCAGCTTCTGTGCCCGGCGCTTGCGGGATGATCTGGATGGTCGAGCGGGCGTAGAGCTCGGGCAGGTCATGCTGCGCGACCAGGGGGTGAAACTGCACGCGCGGGCCGGGGATGCGTTCATACTCGGCCCGCAACTCTTCATAAAACGGACCGCCGGACAGCACGTGAAAGCCGATCTCCGGATGACGGACCGCGGCAAGCTGCATCAGCCGCACCATGGCATGAGAATTCTGTTTGTAGCCCAGTGCTCCGGAGTAGACGACATGCTGCTGCGCGGCGGGGAACTGGCTCGCCAGCCGGCTGCCTGTTCCTGACGCTGTCGCCGGGATGGTGACGAACGGATACTGCACGGTGCACTTCTGCGGCTGCAGCCGATAGGCACGCTGAGCGGCCTGCGCCATGTCCTCGGAGAAAAAAATCAGCAGGTCCTGCGCCTGGAACGCGCGGCTCTCGACACACTGGATCATCCGGATAATGAGCCGCCGGGCTGTGCTTTTTTCCTGCGCGGCCAGAACACCCTGCAGATCATGGATAACAGCGACCCGGCGGACGCGGCGCGGCAACAGGCGATCCAGACATAAAGCGAACAGGCTGGGCGGCAGGATACTGACCAGCACGTCGACGGAGCGGCGGAGTTTCCAGGCGCGGCGCACCGCGTAGAGCGCGAACCACACCTCAAGAACCATGCGGCGCAGCGGCATGGAGTGCGGGTAGCGTACCTGCGCACCACCGCGCAGGATGGTCATGCCGGGCAACGGGGCGTGGCTGGTCTCAGGGCGCCAGGTGGGATAAAGGGGATGCGAGCAGAGAACTGTGAGCGCGTGGTCTTCAGCGGCCAGCGCCTCTGCCAGGTGCTGGTTTGCCTTCCCGGTCGAGATGGGTTCCGGATAGAAAAATGGAGATGCCAGCAGAATTCGCTTCTGCGAAACGTTCACGGGTGCGTCCTGTAATGTCCAGCCAGGTCGTGCATGGGTCTTACTCCGGCTGCCGGATCGGGCGAACTCTCTCACCCGTCGGCAGCGCGAAAAGACAGCCTTTCGTGGCCAACCAATCTTCGCGGTTCAGTGTCCTTACCATATCATTCCGGGCCGAGCACAGGGGGGGCCGCGGACCGGGGCGATCCAGACCCTGGCGTTCTACAATCTGCTTGGATGCGCGCTCTCCGCTCTCAGCCGCTGGCGTTTTTCGGACTGGTCTGTCTGGCCGTTCTGGTGATTCTGGCACTCTTTGCGCCCTGGATTGCCCCGTATGACCCGGCAGCGATCCACCTGCATGTGCGGCTGGCGTCGCCGTCGGCCGCGCATTGGTTCGGTACCGATGAGCTGGGTCGCGACGTGCTCTCGCGTGTCATCTATGGGGCGCGGATTTCGATGCTCGTCGCCAGCTCTGTGGTGGCGCTGGCGCTGGTCAGCGGGACCATTCTCGGGGCGTTGGCCGGGTTCTATGGCGGCTGGGTCGATGTCGGGCTGAACGTCGTCGCGATGAACACATTTATGGCGCTGCCCAGCATTCTGGTGGCGATTGCGCTGGTGGCGTTTCTGGGGCCGGGGATGGGCAACCTGATCCTGGCACTGTCGGTAACCGGCTGGGTGGGCTATGCGCGGCTGGTGCGCGCGCAGGTTCTGGCCGTGCGCGAGCGGGAGTTCATCGAGGCGGCGCGGGCCATGGGTGCGAGCGATCTCCGCATTGTGGTGCGCCATATTCTGCCGAACATCATGCAGCCCGTGCTGGTGCAGGCTGCCATCGGCATGGCCGGCGTCATTCTGGCGGAGGCGACGCTGAGTTTTCTCGGCCTGGGCGTTCCGCCGCCCGCGCCAAGCTGGGGCGTCATGCTGAACGATGCCCGCGCGCATCTCTTCGACGCTCCGCATATGGTCATCTTTCCCGGCATTGCCATTATGATCGCGGTGCTGGCGTTCAACTTTATAGGGGATGGACTGCGCGACCAGCTCGATCCGCGCACCCGGGTCGCCGTCGGTTCGACGGCGGCGTTATGACAATGGCGCATCTTACCCGCAGAACATTGGGCCGCAGGCTGTGGTGCAGAAAGCGCGTTGTGCTGCAATGCCAGCGCCGTCAAGGTGGGCGTGCGATGAGAATGGACGATAGCGTTTGAGCAAAACTTCAACGCAGTTGAGTGGGAACTCGACGACCAATGATGTTCTGATCGTGGCCTGTGAGTTTACCGGACGCCGGTACCGCAACCCTGTCGGCACCGCCGCACGGCTGGCGCGCAGCGCGGCGCTGCAGGCGCGAGCCGAAGGAGATTCGGAAGGTGGCGAAAGCAGCCAATTATTGCCCGTGCGTGGGCTTTCGCCGGAGGCCGAGGAGTGCCGCGAGCTGGCCATCAGTGCCGGGGGCAACGTGCTGGAGGTGCTGCAGCAGCGCCGGGAGCAGCCCGATCCGGCGACGCTGGTGGGCAAAGGCAAGGTCGAGGAGATTGCCGCCACCGCGCGCGCGCGCAATGCCGACCTGATCATCTTTCAGCAGGACTTATCTCCTTCGCAGTTACGGGAGCTGGAGCGTCTGCTGCCGTGCCGCGTCATCGATCGCACCCAGTTAATCCTGGATATCTTCGCCGCCCATGCGCGAACACGGGAAGGGCAGTTGCAGGTGGAGCTGGCGCAACTGGAGTACCTGCTGCCGCGGCTTGCCGGACGCGGGCGCGCCATGTCGCAACTGGGCGGCGGCATCGGCACGCGCGGGCCGGGTGAGACGAAGCTCGAAACGGACCGCCGGCGCATCGGGCGCAATATTCATCACTTGAAGGCGCAACTTGAATCGGTGCGCGCCATCCGGCGGCAGCAGCGCCACCGCCTGCAT
>JAJXUS010000107.1 GCA_021782675.1 Acidobacteriota bacterium | reverse complement strand
ATATCTCCGGCGTGGAGACGACGGTATCGGCAGTTTCGGCCAGGTTGCCGTCGCCGATGGAGAGAGGCAGCACCGGGGGCTTGGCTCCGATAGGGCCAGACTCGTAGATCAGCACGGTATCGGGCGCATGCGTGAGGCGGGCCAAGTTAGCGGCCGTGGAGGGCAGTCCGATGCCCACAAAGCAGACCGCGCCGTTGCGCAGCATGCGCGCGGCGGCCACAGTCATCATTTCGTCCGATGTATACGAGGAACTCACCGGGGCACCGCCTGGGCGCTGGGTTGATTTTGCAGTTGCAGATACTCGGCGAAGTCGCGGGTGTTGCGCACGTAACGATCGATCCACGCCGTGAAGGTATCGCGGTCGCGGGAGATGGGGTCCCAGGCGCGGTAAAAGACATTATCGCGCTCGTAGTATCCATGTGCGTAAGAGGGAGTTGCGCCGCGCGGGACTTCGCAGACCGCGGTGACGACCCAACTGGGCAGGATGCAGGCATTGGGCGCGGCATCGAGAGAGCGCACCCGCTCCTCAACCGTGACAATAGTTCGCTTGGCGGCCAACGCAGCTTCTTTCTGCACGCCGAGGATGCCCCAGAGAAGCACGTTGCCCTTCCAGTCGGCCTTCTGGGCATGGATGATGGTGACGTCGGGCCGTACCGCGGGGGTGGCGGCCAGCACCTCGCCGGTGAAGGGACAGGTGATGCTGCGAATGTTGGCGTTGACGCGCGGAAAGTCAGAGCCGGTGTAGCCGCGCAGAACCGCGAAGGGAAGATTGGCGGCGCCGGCAACGTAGGCATTGGCAAGATCGCTGTGGCTGCGCTCCTCGAGTTCAAGCGGGTGCGGCCAGCCGTTTTCAACGGCGTCGCGAAAGCGGTGCAGCGAGCCGACACCGGGATTGCCGCCCCAGGAGAACATGAGCCGGGTGGCGCAACCGGCGCCGATCAACTGGTCATAGATGAGGTCGGGAGTCATGCGCACCAGGGAGAGGTCGCGCAGTCCCTGGCGAATGATCTCGTGGCCGGCGGCAAAGGGGATGAGGTGGGTGAATCCCTCCATGGCCACATGGTCGCCAGGGTGCACGTGGGCGGCAACCGCCTCGGCCAGGGTAAGCCACTCCGCCATTCGACCTCCTGCTGCTGGGGGATGGATTTGCCAACCATGGCATTATTACGCCGATGTACAGATTCGTACAAGCTGTGCGATAATCGGACGCTATGAAAGAGACCGCGCCCGCACCCGCGCTTCCCATTGACGACGCGCCCGGCGGTGAATTCGCTGCGCATGCCGGCAATCCGGATTTCGTGCTCTCGCTGGCCCGCGGCCTGCGGGTGATCGAGAGCTTCGAGGGGCATGCGGAGGGGCGCAGCATCGTGGAGATTGCGCACTCGACCGGGTTGTCGCGGGCCTCGATCCGTCGCATCCTGCTCACTCTGGAACTGCTGGGCTACGTGCAGAGGTCGCGCCAGGTGTACCGGCTCAAAACCCAGGTGCTGCGGCTTGGCTTTTCATTTTTGTCGTCATCTTCAGTCGTAGAAGCGGCGCGGCCGGTGCTGGAGCGGATTACCGAGCAGCTGCATGAATCGTCGTCCATGACCATGCTGGACGACGGAGAGATCGTCTATGTGGCGCGCTCAGCGGCCAGCCGCGTTTTGGCCGCGGGGCTGTCGGTCGGCAGCAGGCTTCCGGCGTATTGCACATCCATGGGCCGTGTCCTGCTGGCGGCGCTGCCGGATGCGGAGCTGCAGGCGTACTTCCGCGATCTGAAGCCTAAGGCGTACACGGCCAAAACGATTACGAAGATTTCCGCGCTGAAGAAAGCGGTGCTGGCAGCGCGTCAAGACGGCTACGCGCTGGTGGACGAAGAACTGGAGGCGGGGCTGCGCTCCATTGCTGTTCCGGTGCTGACGCGCAGCAATCACGTGGTGGCGTCCATCAATGTGGGAACGCACGTCTCCCGCTATGATCGCGCCGCGCTCATCGATCGCTGCCTGCCTGCGCTGCAGGAGGGCGCCCGCACGCTGCGCGCAATACTCGTCTGAAAAATGTCAAAGGACCGAAACAGAATTCACATTCCCGTTAAGGAGTCGAAGATGCCATCGCCATTCCGTGCTGACCATGTGGGAAGCTTTTTGCGTCCCGCCGAACTGCTGAACGCTCGCCAGGCGCATATGCCCGCTGAGGAGATGCGCGCGCTCGAAGACCGGCAGATCCTCCGCATTCTCGATCGCCAGAAGGAGATCGGGATGGAGGTGTTTACCGACGGCGAGTTTCGCCGATCGAACTTTATGAGCGACTTCACCGACGCCGTTGAAGGCTTTGATTTTGGCGATGAGGTGCAGCGGAACTGGAAAGAAGACGCGAGCAAGGGGCAGCCTGCGCAGAGCGGGGTAAGCCGCATCAACGGGGTTGTAACAGCGCCGCTGAAACAGCGCCAGCCGCTTACCGGGCATGAGCTGCCGTTTCTCCGCGAGCATGCGCCCGGGCCCATCAAGATGACCATGCCCAGCGCGACCCAGTTTCCGGCAATTTCCTTCAAATACGGCATCACCGACCGCGTCTACGCGGACCCCTACGCCATGCTCGATGCCATTACGCAGATTATGGCGAAGGATCTTCGCGGCCTGGCGGCCAGCGGCGTCTCTTACCTGCAGATTGATGCGCCCCGCTACAGCTATTACCTGGACCCGAAGTGGACGGAGTGGATGAAGACGGAACTGCGCGTGGACCCGGCGCAGATGCTCACCGCGTCACTGAACGCCGACAACGCCTGCTTCGCCGCCGCGCGGCGAGATGGAATCACCGTCGCCATCCATCTCTGCCGGGGCAACAATCGCAGCCACTGGTACGCGGAAGGCGGCTACGACGCCATCGCGGAGCGGCTGTTCCACGAGCTGGCCGTGGACCGCTTTCTGCTCGAATACGACGACGAGCGCTCCGGTTCGTTTGCGCCGCTGCGTTTCGTCCCCAAGGGCAAGACGGTCGTGCTCGGCCTTGTGAGCAGCAAGCGGCCGGAACTGGAAAAGAAGGAAGATCTGCTCAGGCGCATCCAGGAAGCGTCAAAGTTCCTGCCTCTGGAACAACTGGCAGTCAGCCCGCAGTGCGGTTTCGCGTCGACCATGGAAGGCAATTTGTTGACCGAGGATCAGCAGTGGGCCAAGCTGCGCCTTGTGGCGGAGACGGCGCGCGAGGTTTGGGGCTGATGAAGGAGCTACGTCGATGAGCGGGAATCCAGCATCGCCGGTTCTGCAGTTTGTCCTGGAGCTCAGGGTTACGATCGCGCCTACCATTGTGCTGGGCGAGGGGCCGCTGGGGATGAGACGCACCGTTCCCATCACCGGCGGCGCCTTTGAAGGGCCCGGACTCAGCGGCCGGGTTTTGCCCGGCGGCGCAGACTGGCAGTATGTCGCCAGCGACGGGCTTACCTTTGTCGATGCTCAATATGTGATCGAAACCGCGGACGGCGTGCGGATCGAGGTGCGTAACCAGGGAGTGCGCCATGGTCCGCGCGAGGTGCTTGAGCGCATTGCCGCGGGCGAGGCGGTGCCGCCGGAGGCCTACTACTTCCGTGCAACGCCGCGATTTTTTGCCCCGGCCGGGAACTACGAGTGGCTCAACCGGGCAGTGTTCGTCGCCAGCGGGGAACGGTTTGCAGAAGTGGTGGTGGTGTGCGTCTGGCAGGTGCTGTAAAAGGGCACTCTGGGGGCGGCTGCCGGCGTCGGCCGCTTGACCGGGGTCTGCGCGTGCGCCTATGATGGGCGACCTTGGAGCGAGGTAAATGTAAGCGTTTCCCTGGCTCCTATCCCGTGTTCAGGACAAAGCCATGAAGATGACGCGACGAGAGGTTGTGAAGCTGGGTCTGGCGGCCATTCCGGCGGCCGGATTGCGCAGGCTGGCAGCGGAGCAGCCCGATTCGAAGTTTGCCGGCGTGCAGATCGGCATTATTGTTTCGCCCTACAACTTTCCTTCCATTCCGCTGCCAGCCGACGCTTTTCTGAAGACGCTGGTGCAACTGGGGCTGAGCGCCGTCGAGATTCAGGACGTGCGCTGCGAGGTGTACGCGGGCGCGCCCAGCAAACCCCGCGAAGGCTACTCCGGCTCGCCGCATCTGACTGCTGAAGAACGCGCGGCGGCGGCGCGCAAGCAGGCGGAGGAACTGCGCCAATGGCGTCTGCAGAATACCGCTGCCATTCTCGGCAAGCTCAAAACGCTGCGCCGCATGTATGAAGACGCCGGCGTGAAGATCTACGCGCTGCGCCTGGCCAATACCACCGTGGAGATGGCGGACGCGGAGTACGACTACTTTTTCAACGCCGCGCGGGTGCTGGGCGCCAACCAGATCACAACCGAGCTGCCTGAGGACCCCAAGCTGAGCCAGCGGCTCGGCGACCTGGGAGCCAGGCACAGCATCTACGTGGGCTACCACAATCATCTGCAGGTGAACGCGCATAGCTGGGATACGGCGCTGCAGCAGTCGAAGTGGAATGCCATCCAGCTTGACGTGGGGCATTATGCGGCGGCGGTGAGCGGCTCGCCGATTCCGTTTATGAAGGAGCACCACGATCGCATCGTGTCGATGCACCTCAAAGACCGCAACTACCGCAGCCACGGCGCGGCGAACCTGCCCTGGGGTCAGGGCGAGACGCAGGTCAAGGACGTCCTGCTGACCATGAAGCAGGAACACTACACCTTCCCCGCGGGCATCGAGCTGGAGTACAAGATTCCCGAAGGCTCGACGCCGGAGAAGGAGATTGAGAACTGCCTGGCGTTTTGCCGGAAGGCGCTGAGCTGACCGCGTCCGGCAGAGAGCGGATGTGCAACGCCGCCGGCAAGCCGGCGGCGTTTTTATGCGTTGGCCAGCACAGGGATGCCGGTCTTGTAGAAGCGGCCGAAGATCTCTTCTTCTGTAGGTTTGTCTTCGGGGATGGGCACGCTGACCCAGGTGGTGTTCATGTAGTGCTTCACGCCGATGTTCTCGCTGACGATGTTGCCGCCCCAGGTGCCGCAGCCGAGGCTGGCGGTCATAGGCATGCCATTGGTAAACGAGCCGGCGTTGGCCGAGACCTGCGGCTGGCGGACGGTAATGCGGCTCACCGGCGCGCGCAGGGCCAGGGCGCGAATATGGTCGTTGTTGAAGGAATAGATTCCCGTGGAGTGGCCCTTGCCGCCCACCTCAAGAATCTGGTCGATCATGTTGAGCGCATTCTCGAACCCACTGTAGCGGAAGATGGCCAGCACGGTGGTGAGCTTTTCGCCGGAGAAGCGGTGCTGCTTGCCGATCTTGTCTTCGGGCACGATGAGGAACTTTGTGCCCTCGGGCACTTTGAATCCGGCGCGCTCGGCGACCACGGTGGCCGCGCGGGCAACGGTGTCCAGGGTGCGATGGCCTTCGCCGTCCCACATGGCCGCTTCCAGCAGCTTCTTCTCCTCGGGCTTCACCACGTAGCCGCCCTCTTTCTGCAGCTGCTCCAGAAAGCGGTCGTAGATGGAGTCTTCCACGACGAGATTGCCGTCGCAGGAGCAGCCGGAGCCGTTGTTGTGTGTCTTGCTGATGCGCGAGTTCCTGGCGGCTTCGGCAATGTCCGCGGTCTCGTCGATGAGCATGGTGGCGTTGCCCGCCCCCACTCCGTAGGCCGGCTTGCCTGAACTGTAGGCGGCGCGCACCATCTGCGCTCCCCCGGTGGCGACGGTCAGGTCGCAGATCGACATCAGCTCCTGGGCCAGAGGGATGCTGGGCTTGTCCAGGCACTGCACCAGATCCTCGGGCGCGCCCTGGTTGCGCAGCGTTTCGCGCAGAATGCGCACCGCCTCCATGGCCGTGCGCCGGCTGGCCGGATGCGGCGAGAAGATCACCGCGTCGCGGCACTTGAGCGAGTTGATGACCATGGCCACGATCGTCACCAGGGGATTGGTGACCGGAAGCAGCCCGGCGATCACGCCCGCCGGCTTGGCGTATTTCACGATGCCTTTTTCCGGAATCTCTTCGACCACGCCGATGCTTTTGGTGCGCAGTGCGTCGCGCAGAATGCCGATGATCTTGAAGCGCCGCGTCTTGCCCCCGTCGGCGTTGCCCATGCCGCTTTCCGCCACGCTCATCTCGGTCAGCGCCACGAAGGTCTCCTCATTGGCGGTTGCCCAGGCCACCGCCCGGCACAGGTCGTCCACGCGCGCCTGGTCGTAGTCGTAGGCTACGCGCATGGCAGCGCGCGCCCGCTGCAGCAGGTTCTGGGCAAGGGACTTCTCTTCATCGGTAATGGTTCTCGCCATCGTGATTCCTCTCCAACGCCGCTAGGGCTCCAAGCGGATTCTATCGGGGATTCAGGCGTAAACCAGCGTTTGCGGCGTGCTGTTACGGTGTCCTGAAAGTTCATGGAGCTGGCCGCGCGGATCTCGACGGGGCGCGCCGTTCATTGCCCGCGGGCTGCTCCGCCATCGCTGCTGAGCGCCGGAGGGGGACCCCCGGTTTTTTGCGCATAGGTCTGATTTCAGGCATGTTACGGTGGGGCGGAGCGGCTATAGGTCAGAAATTAAAAGGGTTACGCGCAAAGGTCTGATTCTTGACGGTTTATGGGATGGACTGTTCAGTAGCTTTTAGAAGCGGCCTAAGGACAGTATGGTCCATTTTGCGTAAATTGCCGTCGCGGCCCTACGGGGCGCGGGATTCGTGTAGGGGCGAGTGTCCCAGGGTTTCACCCCTGGGCTATTTTCGTATCTTCCCTACGGGAAGGAGGGGCGAGTCCGGTGGGGGGCGGTGAGCGGCGCCGTCCCTACGGGACTCCGGCGTTTTTGAAGGGGTCGTATTCCCCACGCTGAAGCGCGGGGCTAACGAACATTGCGCCTCCCGCGCGGGTGGCGAGTGGCGGATTCGGGTTGGTGCTCTCCCCCGGTCACCAGTGCGAGGGACCGGGGGCACCGTCATCGTGGTTTGGAGAGGTCCGTGGGAGTGGGGCCACCTGCCAAAC
>JAJXUS010000106.1 GCA_021782675.1 Acidobacteriota bacterium | reverse complement strand
GCGAAACACCCCGATCCGCCTACACGCGCGCCCTGCTGGCCGCCACACCGGAGCTGCCCGGCCCCAGCCCGCGGCTCGAAGAGTCCCCGCCAGGGCCTTCCATGTAAAGCTGCGATGAAAAGCGTCCCCTCGACCGGCAGGACGGGTGAAATTTTGTGATAATTTTAAGCGGGCGTTCACTGCGCTCTCCCAACAACTGGAGGAACACACATTGGGCAAGTCCATGGTCCCGAAGCGGCTCTTTTTCACGAAAGGCGTCGGGAAGCACAAGGAACGTCTTACGTCGTTTGAACTCGCGTTGCGCGATGCCGGCATCGCCGCACAGAACCTCGTTCGCGTCTCGTCCATCTTCCCCCCGCAGGCCAAGCTGATCCCGCGAAAGGAAGGCTTGACCTACCTGCACCCCGGCGAGGTGGTATTCGCGGTGGTGGCGGAGAACACCTCTCGCGAGCCGCACCGGCTGATCGCATCGAGCATCGGCGTCGCAATTCCATCCGACAAAAACATGTACGGCTACCTCAGCGAGCACCACAGCTTCGGCGAGACCGAAGACCAGGCGGGCGACTATGCAGAAGAGCTCGCGGCCGAGATGCTTGCGACCACGCTGAACGTGGATTTTGATCCGGACAAGAGCTGGGACGAGAAGAAAGAGATCTACCGCATCTCGAACAAGATCGTCCGCACGGCGAACGTAACGCAGTCGGCCGTCGGCGACAAGCGCGGTCTGTGGACCACGACCATCGCCGCCGCCATCCTGATTTTTGAATAAGCTCCGACGGTTCGAGCATCCAAAGATTTGCCGTTGCAAGAGACCGGGTAGCGCAGTCTGTTTATGCGCGCCCGGCACTCGACCGGGCGTACTCCGCGCGAGGCTTTTCCAAATGAGTCGCCGCGCCGCCGCCTTTGCTGCGACAACCCGAGACATCCATGACCCACACCCGGCAGAACTCCTTTCGCGTGGCCCTCATCCAGATGGCCTGCTCGCCCAGTCCGGAAGCCAATCTGGATCGGGCGATCGACCACGTGCGCCGCGCCGCCCGCGATGGCGCGCAGATGATCTGCCTGCCCGAACTCTTTCAAACGCAGTATTTCTGCCAGCGGGAAGACCACGCCATGTTCGATCTGGCCGAACCGATTCCGGGCCCGGCCACGGAACGCCTGGCAGCGGTGGCCCGCGAAGAGAAGGTCTCCATCATCGCGTCTCTATTTGAACGGCGCGCACCGGGCATCTATCACAACACGGCAGCGGTGCTGGAAGAAGATGGCACGCTGGCCGGCGTGTATCGCAAGATGCATATTCCGGACGATCCGCTCTACTACGAGAAGTTCTACTTCACGCCTGGCGACCTGGGCTTCCGCAGCTTTCCCCTGCATGCCGGGCAGGCGGGCGTACTGGTGTGCTGGGACCAGTGGTATCCCGAGGGCGCGCGCATCACAGCACTGCGCGGGGCGGAGGTGCTGTTTTATCCCACCGCCATCGGCTGGCATCCGTCAGAGAAAGAAGAGTTCGGCGCCGCCCAGTACAGCGCCTGGCAGACCATCCAGCGCGCTCATGCCATCGCCAACGGCGTGTACGTGGCGGCGGTGAATCGCGTCGGCCATGAGTCGGGCGACATCCGCGGCAAGCGCGCCGAAGGCCCGGGTCTCGAGTTCTGGGGCGGCTCGTTTCTGGCCGACCCGTTTGGCCGCGTGATCGCGCAGGCCGGCCATGACGGCGAGGAGATTCTGATCGGCGAGATTGACCGCAGTCTGATGGAGCAGACGCGCCGCAACTGGCCGTTTCTGCGGGATCGGCGCATTGATGCCTATCAACCCATTACGGCAAGGTTTCTGGAACCATGAAAGCCGATCGAACCCCGGCCAGTGAAACCGCAGCCCTGCAGCGAACGGGCAAGCCGCCGCGCGCGCTGGGCCTGCACATGCCGGCGGAGTGGGAAGCGCACGCCGCCACCTGGATTGCATGGCCGCAGAACCCGGAAGACTGGCCGGGGAAGTTTCAGCCCATCCCCTGGGTCTATGCCGATATCGTGCGGCTGCTCGCGCGGGTTGAGGATGTTCACATTCTGGTGAACGACGCGGCGACGGAAACGAAGGCCCGCCGCGTATTGCAGCGTGGCGGCGCCGACCTGCCCCGCATTCGCTTTCATCGCTGGACGACCGACCGCGTGTGGCTGCGCGACTCCGGACCCATCTTTCTTACTCCCCGCGACGGAGCGGCCAAAGCGCCTCCGCTGGCGCTGACAAACTGGAAGTTCAACGCCTGGGCCAAATACCCGGACTGGGAGAATGATGACCAGATTCCGGAGCGAGTGGCAAATCTTCTGCAGGTTCCCTGCTGGACGCCGGAGATTGCCGCCAAAGACGGCATGCGCCACCGGGTCGTGCTGGAAGGCGGCAGCATCGACACCAATGGCGCCGGAACGCTGCTGACTACAGAAGAGTGCCTGTTGAGCGAGATCCAGCAGCGCAACCCGGGCCTGTCGCGGGAGCAGCTGGAAGCCTGCCTCTGCGACTTTCTCGGCGTCGAGCAGGTTCTGTGGCTGGGGCGTGGCATCGCCGGAGATGACACCCACGCGCACGTGAACGACATCGCGCGATTCACCGATCCCATGACCATCGTCGCGGCGGTTGAGCCCAATCGCGCAGACGAAAATTACGAGCCGCTGGCCGAAAATCTCGATCGGCTGCGCGCCGCCCGATCACCGGAGGGACAGCCGTTTCGTGTCGTCGAGCTGCCGCTGCCGGCGCCGATCGTCTTTGAGGGGCAGCGCCTGCCGGCCAGTTATGCCAACTTCTACATCGCCAACCAGACGGTGCTGGTGCCGACCTTCAACGACCCCAACGACCGCCTGGCGCTCAACACCCTCGCCGGGCTCTTCCCCAGACACTCCATCTGCGGCATTCACAGCGGAGATTTCATCTGGGGCCTGGGCGCAATGCACTGCATGACCCAGCAACAGCCCGCCTCGCCTCGTTAGCTCGCGTAGCATCGCGCGGCGGAAGACTGCTTCGCGAGATGCATCCGGCGCGGCGCAATCGTCACCGTCCGGGCAGGACGCGAAGCCCGGACTGCTCCGGCAGCCAGCTTCTTTCCCTTTGTCATCCGGCTGCGCAGGGAAACAATCGCCGCCGCACGAATCTGCGAAACGCGCGACTCGACCAGCCCCAGCCGCTCCCCGATCTGTTTCAGGGTCAGCTCTTCCACGTAGTACATCGACAGCACCCGGGCTTCGCGCTCGGGAATCTCCGCCAGCGCTGCACACAGATGTGTGGCCCGCTCCGACTGCATGCAGCGGAACAGCGGATCATCCTCGTCCGGGGCCGGCACAAAGGCCAGCTCTTCCTCTGCAGAGTCCTCACTACGCTGCGCATGCAGGCTGCCGATCTCCAGGCTCTTCAATTCGCCCAGCAGCTCCTGCAGCGCCTGCAGCGGCATGCCCACCTCGGCCGCAATCTCGGACTCCGACGGGGCTCGACCCAGAGTCTGCGTCAGGCTGCGGCGTGCCTCTTCGACGGCCCGGCCCTTGCGGCGCAGATCGCGCGAGCCCCAGTCGAGATCGCGCAGGCTGTCGAGGATGGCGCCGCGCACGCGGAACTGCGCGTAGCTGCGGAACTGGACGTTCTTGGCGCCATCGAATTTGTTGTAGGCGTCCATCAGCCCCACGACACCGGCACTGACCAGATCTTCCAGCTCCACATGCTGCGGCAGGCGCTCATGGATCTTGCGCGCCAGGATACGGACCAGCGGCAGATGCTCGAGCAGCACAGCCTCCCGGTCGCGCGCCGTGACGGCGGGATCGGCGGCAGCGACCGGAGCAGCTGCAACGGCGGACGATGCCGCCGGTTTCGCCTGCGGGTTACGTGGGGTGGTTACGGCTGGCGGTCGCGCTGGAGACAGCGGCCGGGGGGTCCAGGAGAACGGCGGCAGAACAGCGAAAGAAGCAGCGGATACGGCAGAAACAGGGGAGGTTGCCATGATGCGCCTCGTTGTGGAATTTGCCGGCAGCGGTTTGTCGGAGACTTGTTTTTAGCTGCCGGCAGTTCCACAATGACGCGAATGAAAGGTGAATTCAATGACAGAGACGGAAATGGAACGACCTCTAAACCCATTTCGGAACCGCACTTACAGCAAGTTTCAAAAGGGGACGAAGCCAACCACTAAGGCCGGTAGCGCGCCCGCTGAAGCAGCGAATCGCGGCAAAACTTTTTGCTTGCCGCTTCGCCTTTCATTCGCTAAACTACTTACGCCATGGCCATCACACGTAGACAAAAAGATGTGCTCGACTTTATCCGCGAGTTTGTAGAGCGCTGCGGGTACTCACCATCGTTTGAGGAGATCGCCCGCGGGCTGGAGCTGAACTCCCTGGCCACGGTCCATAAGCATATTTCCAATCTGGAAAAGAAGGGCCTGCTGCAGCGCGGCCACAACCGCAGCCGGTCGATCGATATCCTGCCGGAGCAGAGCCGCTCCGTTACGCCGGAGATTCCCCTGCTGGGCCGAATCGCCGCTGGCCGGCCGGTCGAAGCCTCCGAGATGCGTGAGACGCTGTCGCTGAGTGATCTGGTCGATAACAAGCCCGTCTTCGCCCTACAGGTGCGCGGGGAGTCGATGCGCGACGATCATATTATGAGTGGCGATTACGTCCTGATTGAAAAGACCGCGGCGGCGCGTCAGGGCGAGATTGTCGTCGCGCTGGTCGACGGCTTTGAGACGACGCTGAAGCGGTATTACCTGGAAGGCGAAATGGTCCGGCTGCAGCCCGCCAACCAGGAGATGGAGCCCATTTACGCCCCGGCGTCCAACGTGGCCATCCAGGGGCGCGTGCTCGCCATTCTGCGCAAATTTCACTAGCCGCTATGGCAGCAGGTGCGGCGCCTGCAGCTTCGGCCGCGCATCGTCATCGCTGGACGACGGTGTCGCCGGCGCGGCGGGCGGGGCCTCCGTCACGCGGCGCATCGTGGGTCCGGAGGAAACGGGCCGCCGGTTCTCAATGCGGCGCAGGCGCTGCTGCACCGCGTGAAACTCTGAGGTATCCACCACATATTGCGGCAGCGGCGGCAGAATGGTCGCAATCTCTTTTTCCGTCCGCTTGACGCGTTCAGGCGTTTGCGGGTGGGTGGAGAACGTCTTCGCGATCAGGTGCGGTTTGGTCTTCTGCAGCGCCTCGATCTTGATGAAGAACTGCGTGAGCTGCGTCGGATCGTATCCGGCCTTGTACATGTACTGGATGCCGAGCCAGTCGGCCTGCTCTTCGAAGTCGCGCTGAAACTGGAGCATGCCCAGCGGCACCGCAACGGCCGAGGCCTCGTAAATTCCATAGCCAGCCAGGCTGTAGCCGGTCGCCATCACCAGCGGCACCATCCCGAGATCGGCGTAATGCATGCGGGTCATCTCGCGCGCCTGGTGGTGGGCGGCGACGTGGGCAATCTCATGCGCCATCACGCCAGCCAGCTCGGCTTCATTGTCAGCTTCGAGAATCAACCCGGAGTTGACGAAAAAGTACCCGCCCGGCAACGCAAAAGCGTTGACCTCGTCGGTATCGATCACCTTGATCGTGAAGGGCACCTTGGCGTCGGAGTTGCGCACGATGTTCTGCCCGATGCGGTTCACGTACTCGCTCACCACCGGATCGTTAACCAGGCGGGCGGAGCGCAGAATCTGCTGCGCCACCTGATTGCCCCAGCTGATCTCCGTGCCGGTGGAGTACCAGTTGCCCAAACCGCGTGTGCCCACCTTGCGGTTGCCGATCGCATTCACGTCATTCAGGCTGCCCGGCTTTACATGGGGCATGGTCTTTTTGAGAGGCGGACAGGTCGTGGTAGCAGAGGGCGTGCAGGAAGAAGTTTGTGCAGGCTGGGCGAGGCTGCAAAACGGCGCCGTCAGAGAGACGGCGAGGACGACCGTTCCCCGCCAAAAGAAATGACCGGAGCGAAAGGCCGCAAGGCGTAAGGCCAGCCTGCGGGAGTTCCGGCTCCGGTCTGGAGAGTGGCGCATAACAGAACCGTAGCGGCTAGTCGTAGTACTCCAGCCCCAGATGGGTGATGAGGTCTTCGCCCGCGATGTGCCGCAGCGTGTTCTTCAGCTTCATCGACTGGATGAAAAGGTCGTGCTCCGGGTAGAGTCCGTCCGGTGTCATCGGCGATTTGAAGAAGAAGCTGAGCCACTCCTGGATGCCGATGCCGCGCAGCTCCTCCGCGCGTTTGGCAAGGTCAAGGAAGAGCACCAGATCGAGCGCGATCGGCGCGGCCAGGATGGAATCGCGGCAGAGAAAATCGACCTTGATCTGCATCGGGTATCCCAGCCAGCCAAAGATGTCGATGTTATCCCAACCCTCTTTGTTATCGCCGCGCGGCGGATAATAGTTAATGCGAACCTTGTGATAGATATCGCCGTACAGGTCGGGATAAAGCTCCGGCTGCAGGATGTAATCCAGCACGCCCAGCTTCGATTCTTCCTTGGTCTTGAAGGACTCAGGATCGTCCAGTACTTCCCCGTCGCGGTTGCCGAGGATGTTGGTCGAGTACCAGCCGGAGACGCCGAGCATGCGCGCCTTGAAGGCGGGGGCGAGCACGGTCTTGATCAGAGTCTGCCCGGTCTTGAAGTCCTTGCCGCAGATGGGCGCGTTGTTCCGGCGCGACAGCTCCTGCATCACCGGCAGATCGACAGTGAGATTCGGCGCACCGTTGGCGAAGGGGATGCCTTCCGACAGCGCGGCGTAGGCATAGATCTGCGAGGGAGCAATTCCGGGGTCATTCTGCTCCAGACCCTTTTCGAACGCTTCAAGGGATTGGTGGACGGCAGAAGGCTCGAGAAAAATCTCCGTTGAGCCGCACCAGATCATCACCTGGCGATCGGTCTTTTTCTTGAAGGCCTGAATGTCTGCGCGCAACTGGTCGGCGAGGTCGCGCTTGTTCTTGCCGGTTTTCACGTTGCTGCCCTGCAGGCGCTTGACGTAGTGCTGGTCGAAGACGGCGGGCATGGG
>JAJXUS010000105.1 GCA_021782675.1 Acidobacteriota bacterium | reverse complement strand
AAAATCTTTTGCCTTTGCGTTGCGTGCTCTCATTCCCGCAGGGAATCCGCTTCTTCTTTCGACTCAGCCGTGCGCCGCGCGCGCATCCACAAGAACAACGGAAACCCGGCGGCGATAATCACGAGGCCGCCCAACGAACTGCTGGCGTTGCTCTTCAGCAGATACACGATCACCAGCACCGCCGCCGCAATGAAGCTGGCGGGCAGCCACGGATAGCCGGGGACGCGAAACGGCCGCGTCCGATCTGGCTCGCGATGCCGGAACGCAAACAAAGTCGTCGCCGTCAGCATGTAGAAGATCCACTCGCCCAGCAGTGCCAGCTCAAACAGCGCCTGAAAGCGGCCCACCACCAGCAGCAGCCCGGTCGAGACAATGGCCTGCACGATCAGCGAAACCGAGGGGCTTTCAAAGCGCGGGTGGATGGTCGCCATGGAGCGAAAGAACAGGCCGTCCTGCGCTGCAGCGAAAGGAATGCGCGCCCCGGATAGGATGGTCCCGTTGAGCGACGCGAGAATGCTGATGACCATGCCGATGGAGACCAGGCCCGCGCCCCACGCGCCGACAGCCAGCAGCATGGCGCGGCTGGCCGGCTGTGGCGAATGGGCAATTATGGATGCGGGCAGGATGTACTGTACGGCGGCGTTGGTCAGCATGTAGAGCACGCCAACGATTCCCACACCGGCGATCAATGCCAGCGGGATGTTTCGCTCCGGCCGCTGAATCTCGCCCGCAACCATGTTGAGATCGTTCCAGCCGTCATAGGCCCAGAGTGCCGCGATCATCGCAACCGTAAAACCCGCAAGCCCGCCGCTGTGGCCGGTGAGCGCGCTCTGAAAGTTGCCCAGCGTCCCCGCAGGGCTGTAAAAGCAGAAGACGATGATGCCCACGATCAGCAGAATCTTCAAAAGCGTAAAGACAAGCTGGAACGCGCCCGCCCGCCGCATGCCCAGATAGTTCAGGCCGGTGATGAGCCATGTGAGGCCGATGGCGACGATCTGTCCCCACTCGATGGTCCACGCGTGAAAGCCGATGGAGTGCCCGAGCCAGCCCAGCGCGGAGAAGATGCCCAGCACCCGCACCACGCCGATGGAGCTGCTCGCGATGGAGGCCGGCTTGGCGACCGAAAACCACGTCCACATGTAGAGGAACGATGGCAGCTCGCCATAAGCATCGCGCAGGTAAACATATTCGCCGCCCGCGAAGGGCCGCATCGCGGCCAGTTCGGCATATGTCATGGCGCCGAACAGCGCGAGCAGCCCGGCGGCGATCCACGCCAGATACACCAGATGTGAGGAGCCGGCGGCGCGCATCATCTCTTGTGGCACAAGAAAAATGCCGCTGCCAATGATGGTGCCCGCCACGATGGCAGTCGCCTGCCAGGGCCCAAGAACGCGCGGAAGTGCCGAGGAAGATGGAGATTGGCTCAAGGGTTACGCGGGACACGCACGAACGTTGCAAGGATTTTACGCCGCAGGCGATTACTTGCCGATGCAGAAGCTGCTGAAGATGACGTTGAGAATATCGTCGGTGCGTGTCTCCCCGGTCAACGCGTCCAGATGGCGCAGCGCGCCATAAAGATCGAGCAGCAGCATCTCATGCGGAACTCCGTCGTCCACCGCCTGCTGCGCGGCATGCAGCGCGGTCATCGCATCCTGAACGGCTGTCTGCTGCCGGAGGTTGGTCATCAACGCGCCACCGGCCTCCGTGCCCGGCTTCTGCATGTGGTTGAGAATCGCTGCGCGCAGTGGGGCAACGCCCTCGCCGGTCAGCGCAGATACCAGCAAGATCCGCAACGCCGGATACGCCGATTGCAGCTCCTCCGCGATGTGGTTTGTGCCCAGATCGCACTTGTTCAGCACGGCCAGCATGGGGCGGCCTGTGGTCTGCTCCAGCAACTTGCGCTCTTCTGCGGTCAGCGCCGGGGATCCTGCTTCCAGCACCACCAGCACAATATCCGCGTCGGCCAGCGCTGCGCGCGAGCGCTCAATGCCGAGGCGCTCGGCCATCTCCGGCGCGTCGCGCAGCCCGGCGGTGTCGATCAGCTCCAGCGGAATGCCTGCGAGCGATACGCGCTCGCTGATGGTGTCGCGGGTGGTTCCGGGCGTGTCGGTGACAATGGCGCGGTCGCGCTCGATCAGCCGGTTGAACAGCGACGACTTGCCCGTGTTCGGCCGCCCGACGATTGCCATCGTGAATCCGTCCCGCAGCAGGCGGCCGTAGGCGAAGCCTGCCGCCAGCTTCTGCAGCGGCTGGCAGATGCCCGCAATCTGCGCGGCAATCGCCGCGGATGGCATGACAGAGATGTCATCTTCGGCGAAGTCAATGCCGGCCTCGAGCTCTGCAATCAGATGGATCAACGCCTGCTTCGTGGGCTGGATGGTGCGCGAGAGCGAGCCCTCCATCTGCTCGGAGGCGATGCGCGCCTGGTAGACCGTCTGCGCATCGATCAGGTCACGCACGGCCTCGGCCTGCATCAGATCAATGCGGCCAGAGAGAAACGCGCGTTCCGTAAACTCACCCGGCCGGGCGAGCCGCGCCCCGCGCGCCAGGCAGGCGCGCACGATTGCATCCAGTACCACCGGCGAGCCATGCGCCGCAATTTCGACCACATCTTCCCGTGTATAGGAGCGCGGCGCCTGAAAGTAGGTGGCTACGGCCTCATCGAGCCGTCTCTGCCTGCCGGCCTGCGGCTCGATGTCCAGAACATCGGCCAGCCGCGCCACTCCATGGTCGAGCGCCGCCGAGAGGCGCAGCACCCCTGAGGCAATGGCAGCCGCATCCGTGCCGGAGAGGCGCACGATGCCGATGCCGCCGCGGCCGGGCGGCGTGGAGATGGCAACGATGGTGTCGGTCTGAAAGATGTCACTCTCGCTATGATCTGCGCCGGGTGGAATGCGCATTTCTTGCATTTTTAGGTGCTAAATGGTGACTAGGGTCCAGCCAGACAATGTAAAAGACATTGTCGACCAGCATTCCGTGAGCTCGCCATTCGCGTTCTGATGTGATTTTGCTTTTGGGAGAAACTGCGAATTGCCACGCATACTCATCCTGAATTTCCTCACTGATGTGCCTGAAACCATCGGGCTCAGTCGTGTCGCGCCAGAAATTCCAATGCCTGCTATCCCCATGGTTGATGTTCTGAAATTGTTCCACCGTGTATTCGGAATATGTTTTTATTTGCAATAGCAGAGCACAAAGATATGCAGCGGAGCAGTTACCTAGCCGGAACTTTGGATGAGATGGATCGAGGTGCTTAAAAGAAAAAACCAGCCGGACGCCATCGCGCTCCAAAGCTGGTTCAGGTATTCGCTTTAACTTCTTTCGCTTAACCATTGAGCTTTGCAGTGTAAAACCGCTTCATTGCCTCGTGCGTGATAACGCGGTTGGAAGGCTCGTCAGGCGCCAGGGTGCCGCGGGCATCTCTCCACGGAGCTTCACGGTGTGTCATTCGCTCGAGCTCGATCCCGCCGAATTTTCCATAAACCCCTTCCACTTCATCCAAGTGCTGGACGGTTTGAATATCGAAGGTGACGTCACTTTTGCGATCGATCTCTATCGGTTTCCAGCCAAACGTTCTGTATTCCCGGAAAACCTGACGAACGACAGGACCATGCACCCACGCTTCAATATCGTCCGAAAACAGGGGACGCTCATGCAGCACAAGATGCCAAGCCTGAGCATAATAAAGAAGCTTTTGCAGCTTCAAATTGCTGATCGGCTTGTTCCTTCGCTGAGAAGCACCGATGAAATATTTTGCAATTTCAGAGGCTGTCCTGATTTTCATGGCGTCTCCTTTCCGCATTCATTTAGATGGCCACTTTCCACAATAGTCGCCTGCCTGTTCGAGCCTAGAGAAAAATTCGCGGCATCGCTACAAGGAGTACCAAGCTCCCTAACCGCGTCCAAAGGTTCGTGCGCGAGAAAACCCGGCGGGCGCCTGGCGCGGCTGCCAGTTTTTGGGGTACACCACGACGTAGCGCCGCATGCCTTCGCCGCTACTCTCGCTGCGCAGGTCGTCGTGCTCGCGCAGCGCGAGATGCAGCATGCGCCGCTCGCGGGAGTTCATCGGCGAGAAGCTATAGGGCTGGCTGGTGCGCCGCACCTGCTCGGCCGCTGTCTCCGCCGCCATGCGCAGCTCCTGCGCCCGCATGGCCTTATAGCCGCGCGCATCGAATGAAATCAGCCCGTGCTCTTCCGGCTCGAGTTGCAGCGTCTTGGCGGCAATGTGCTCCATGGATCGCAGCAGCTCGGCGTGACGCTCCAGCACCAGGTCCACATCCGGCCCGGCCAGTTCCACATAAATTTCCCGTGGTTCAAACTGGCTGGGATCGGCGGCGCCGGAGCCAGCCGTTATGCGGTATTTCAACTGCAATCCGCCGAGGCGCGTCAGGCTTTTCATGAGCGCATCGACCTTCTGGGCTGCAACCTGCAGGTTTTCGATTGGCATGGCTTTCCCAAACTATAGCGCGGCCGCTCGCGTCCGGAATATTACCTTCGGACAGCGGCTGCCGGTTTCAATCCTTTTTTCCGGGCGGCGCGTCGCGCCTGCATCGCGCGCATCTCGCGGCCGAGTTTTGTCCGGTTAATCAGCATCTGCTGGCCGATGCCGATCAGGTTACTGCCCGCCCAGTAGAGCGCCAGCCCGGAAGCATAATGCCACGTAATGAAACCGCTGAAAAGTGGCATGGTGAAGGCCATCATCTTCTGCTGGGCGGCATCTACGCCGGGCGACGGCGTAAAGAGCTGAAAGAAGAACTGTGAACCAACCATCAGGAAGGGCAGAATGTGCAGCGGGTCGGGCTGCGACAGGTCATGCAGCCAGAACCAGTGCGCATGCCGCAGTTCGATGGCATTCTCCAGCATGGCGTAAAACGCGAAGATGAGCGGGAACTGGATGACCATCGGCAGGCAGCCGCCAAACATGTTGACGCCTTCCTTGCGGTAGAGATCCTGCATCTCGCGATTCATTTCCTGTTTGCGCGGATCGTCGAACTTGTACTTCTTGTATTTCTCCTTGATCGCGTTCAACTGCGGCTGGATGCGCTGCATTTTGATGGAGGACTTCATCATGGTCCAGCGCGTGGGGAACATCGCCAGGGTGATGACGACGGTCAGTACCAGAATGGCCCAGCCCCAGTTGGGAACAATATGGTGGTAGACCCAGCGGAGCAGATAAAAGAGCGGCTTGGCGATGATCGACCACATCCCGTAGTGCACGATCGGCACCAGGTCGGGCCCGGTATCTTTGCCGTTCGGTCCGGTACCGCGGATCGACTTCAGGACGCTCAGCGTCTTGGGGCCCGCGAAGATGCGCATGGAGCTGGTGGCTGCAGCCGAACCCATAGCAGCGCCAAGGATTGGCTGCGGCACCAGCTTGCTGTTCGGCTGATCGGGATCGGCCGGAACACCCAGCGTGTGGTGCAGTGTTACAAACGTGGCGTCTGCGGGGTTATCCGGCAGAAACATCGCCGCGAAATACAGGTCGCTGACACCGCCCCAGTCGAGCGACCCGGTCATCTGCTGCCGGTTTTCGACCTTCTTGGGCGCCAGGCTCTCCGCCTTGCTGTAGCTCGAGCGATCGATCTTCTGGTCCTTGGAGTAATCCGCCGCCTGCCGCTGGTCGCCGAAGCCGGCCGGCCAGGCCAGCATGGCCCCGATGGGGGCGCCGTCGCGGGTGGCGCTAACCGTGCCGTGGATGACGTAGTCATTCCCAAAGGTGAACACTTTGCGGACCGTCAGCCCGCCCGCGGAATATTGAAACGAAAGCTGGGTGGGTGCCTGCACCGTGCCCGAAGCAGACGCGACAAACATTGCCTGATTGATCTGCTGGCGCAAATTTGGGTCGGCAGTGAATACCGACAGCGGATAGCCGAAGCGTTGTGCTGCCTCTGGACTAACCAGATCGAGCGGCTTGCCCGCGTAGTTGGTGTACTTCTTCAAAATCCAGGAAGTGACCTGCGCGCCGCGATTGGTAAAGGTGATCTTGTACAGCTCATTTTCAACGGTCGTGGTGGTCGCCTGCGTCGCCGAAATCTGCGGCCCGGCGGAAGCGGCTGCATTCCGCGCGGCGCCTGGCTGCGGCGCAGCAGCCGCATTGGCAGCTACAGGCGCGCTGGCGGGCGCGGGGCTGCTCACAGTCGTGGAGGATCTGGGCGCTGCCGGATGCTTGGGCTTGAAGTATTGCAGGCCCACCAGAATTGCTACGAACAAGGCGGTAAACACCAGCAGCGAGCGCGAGTCCTGCCCGCCCCCACCTGGCTGGTTAGGATTCTTATATTCGGCCAAAGGAATTCCTGTCGGTCGTCGATTTCCGCACTGCGCGTCTCCCGGTAAGGGAGATCACCCGGCCGGCGCCAGGAACCGCGCAGCGATTCCAGCCCTGGGATTCGGGAGGGCGGTTTCTCCTATGGTAACGGTTTTGCCGCTGGCTTGCAGTCCGTGGGGGGGGCCTGTAGTTTGGCGCAGACGACCATCTCAAGTACCTTGAAGGAACGATAGAACCGGCGATCCCGGCGGACTGGTGACATGGCGATTGCAGCGACCTCCCAAACAACGGCCACGCAGCCCGGTGTGCGCGACAATCGCGCGCTGGCCATGGTCATCGCGCTGTTTTTCATGTGGGGCTTCATCACCTGCCTCAATGACATTCTGATCCCCCATCTGAAAAGCCTGTTCACCCTGAACTATGCGGAGGTCATGCTGGTGCAGACCTTCTTCTTTTCCGCATACTTCGTCTTTGCGCTGCCCTCGGGCAAGGTGGTGGAATGGATCGGCTACAAGGGAACGATGGTCGCCGGGCTGCTGGTGATGGCAGCCGGTGCGCTCGGATTCATTCCGGCCGCGGCCGTACCCTCCTTCCCGCTCTTTCTGCTGTCGCTCGCGATTCTGGCCGCCGGCATGACCTTTCTGCAAGTGGCTGCGAATCCCTACGTGGCGATTCTTGGCGACCCGGCCGGCGCCTCCAGCCGCCTGAACCTGGCCGGCGCCTTCAACTCCTTCGGCACGACGATCGCG
>JAJXUS010000104.1 GCA_021782675.1 Acidobacteriota bacterium | reverse complement strand
TGGTTCTTGTCGCCGGACGCCACCGCTTCGTTCAGCTCGTCCCACTCCTCGCGGACCTTGTCCTCGACCTGGCGCCGCTCGGCCCAGTCGAAGCCCACGCGGGCGGCAGGCTTGTTTAGAGGTTGCTCTGGCCGGTGCGAATCAGCGAGAGAAATTCGTGCCGCGTCTGCGGCTCACGGAAGGCCCCCAGCATCGCGGAGGTGACCGTCGAGGACTGCTGCTTCTCGACGCCGCGCATCATCATGCACAGGTGCCGCGCCTCGATCACCACACCAACACCCTGGGGCTGAATGGCGTCCTGAATGGCGTCAGCCACTTCGCGCGTCATCCGTTCCTGCACCTGCAGGCGCCGCCCAAACACCTCGACCAGCCGGGGAATTTTACTGAGCCCGATGACTTTTCCGTTGGGGATGTAGGCGACATGCGCCCGCCCGATAAACGGCAGCATGTGGTGCTCACACAACGAGAACATCTCAATGTCCTTGACGATGACCATCTCGTCATAATCGACGTCAAACAGCGCGCCACGCAGGATGCTGGCCGCGTCCATCGAATACCCGCGCGTCAGAAACTCCATCGAACGGCGCACCCGTTCCGGCGTCCGCAACAGTCCGTCCCGCGTCGGGTCTTCGCCGAACCGCACCAGTAGTTCGCGATACAAATCTTCCGTTGAAGCCTTCGTCAGGGGCACATCGGCAGACTGCAGAATTGCTGTCTCTGCCATCACATTTCCTTTCGCCGCTTTCAGGGAGCGGCTGCCCGCAGTGCGCAGTTATTCAGAAATCTCAAAAAAGTTATTGCTGGTCTCTTCGATCCGCACTCTTTCCAGCTTCGCATGCTTGAAACCGGCGCTTATGATGCGGTGAATCTCCCGGCAGAGATTTTCTGTCGTGGGCACCAGATGCTCGAAAATGGCCTGTTGATTCAAATTCTGATGATCGAAACGGTCGACGATCTCGCGGCGCATGAAGCCGTCAACATCGGCCAGATTCACGACCATGCCCGTGGCCGCATCCACCGGGCCGCTGAACGTCACTTCCACAATGTAGTTGTGTCCATGTCCGTGGGGGTTATTGCACTTTCCATAAACCTCCCGGTTTTTCGCGTCACTGTAAGCCGGGCTGTGCAGCCGGTGGGCGGCGGATAGCCGATAGCGGCGCGACAGGTAGGCCTTCACGCTTCCCCGCAGTAGTCGGCAAACAGGTCGGGCATTTCATACACGCGGACCCGGTGCAGCCGCGCGCCGGGAATTTTTCCATTCAGGCGGTTCCATACGGCAATGGCGATGTTTTCCGTAGTCGGTATCGCGGAACGAAACTCGGGCACTTCGAGATTCAGGTGCCGATGGTCATAGACCTCGACCACCTCACGATTCAGAATCTCTTTGAGGGCTTTCAAATCGACGACAAACCCGGAGACCGGGTCCACTTCGCCGGCGACCGTGACCTCCAGTGTGTAATTATGCCCATGCCCGTTACGGTTGGCGCACTTGCCAAAGACGCGTTCGTTCTCCTGCTGCGACCACGCTTCGTTGTAGTAGAAGTGCGCAGCGGAAAACTCGGCCTTCCGGGTTAAAAGAACCATACTCATAGAATATTGGATTCGCTTCGGCGGACGGCGATGCGCCGGTCAACCCGCATAACTTCTGCCCTTCCACGTCACCGGCCGCCGGAACTGCCGCAGCCGCCAGCTCTCCACCAGCAGCCAGCCAAACAGCGGCAGGGCCAGCGGCGACAGCAGGACATCGGCCATTGGAAAGTGCGAACGCGCCGTGTTGCGCAACTGCAGTTGCACCCGCCACGCCCACCACAACAGTACGGCGAGGATCACGGCCGGGCGCGCCACGATCAGGTGAAGATAGACGGCCACCAGCGGCAGCCCAAAGATGAGCGCCGCCTTCACGAAGGTCGCGAGCCCTCGCGTCAGCGCGTCTGGAAACAGCAGCGCCAGGTTTTTCCGCCAGCCTTCGAGCATTGCGCTGTTGGAGCGGTACATGCGCGTCGCCACAGCGTCCGGCGCATGCCGGAAGCGCAGCCCGGCGTGCGTCTTTTTCGCGCTCCGGGCCAGATCCACGTCCTCCAGCAGCGAAGCACGCACCGCCTGATGGCCGCCGAGGCGCAAATATAAAGCACGATCGATCAGGATGAATTGTCCGTTGGCCGCGGCCACCGTCGAGTCAGGATTGTTCACCAGCCGCGGCGGATACTCGCCCGCCAGCTCCCCGAAGATCAGCGGCATTAACGCCCGCTGCCAGAAACCGCTTACCAGTTGCCGCGGTGAAAAGGTCAGCATGCCGGCGCGATAGCGCTCCGCCTCATGGATGGCGCGGCGCAGGTCGCCGGCCTCATGGACGGTATCCGCATCCGTAAACAGCAGCCAGCGCCCCTGCGCTCTCTGAGCGGCAAACCATAGCGCATTATTTTTTCCCGTCCAACCGGGCGGCGGCGCGGGCGCCTGCAGCACCGTTACCCCGGCATAACCGGCAGCAATCTCGTGCGTAGCATCGGTGGAGTGGTCATCGACCACGGTCAACTCCCAGTCGCGGCCGAGGGCAAAATCGGCGTCATCCTGCTGCAGCAGCGAGTCCAGGCACGCGCCAAGGGCATCCGCCTCATCGCGGGCTGGAATGATGACCGACAGCAGCATCGTTGTCTGCGGTCCGGCGGGGCTCAGGGTCGCGTCCATTGCAGAATTCGTATCATAGAAGACGTATGAATGAGCGCGCACGCCGAGTGGCTGATTTTGCCGTTGTCGCAATGGCTGCGATTCTTCTTGCCACTGGCTGCGATCGCGGCGCGGCGCCCAGAGCCGTCGGCCGCCCGGCGCCTGCATTCACCATTCACGATGGCGCCCAGACCGCCAGCCTGGCGCAATATCGCGGCCACGTGTTGCTGCTCAACTTCTGGGCGAGCTGGTGCGCCCCCTGCGTGGATGAAATTCCTTCGCTGATGGCCCTGCACCGGCAGCTCCCCCGGCTCGACATCCTGGCCGTGAGCATTGACGACGATCCCGGCGCCTATGAGCGTTTTCTGGCGCAGTACCGCGTAGACTTTCCGACCATTCGCGACCCTTCAGCCAGCGTTATGCACCGCTACGGAACGGCGCAGATTCCTGAGACGTATCTCATCGACCGGCAAGGGCACATCGTGCGGAAGTACATCAGCGCGCAGGACTGGACCAGCCCGGAGATCGAACAGACGCTGCGAGGCATGCTCTCGCAGCCATAACCGCGCACTTCGGGCGGCCATTTAAGATGGAGGCATTATGACCAACGTTGACGTCGAGTTTCGCTACACCTCGCATCCCAGCGAGGACACTGTGCGTGCGGTCGGCGCGATCTCTGAGGTCTACGGAATTCGCGGCGTGCGCCTGATGCCCGCAGCGCGGACCGTGCGCGTGGAATATGACGCCACGCGTCTGGGACCGGCGACGGTTATGCAGCTCCTGCGACGGGCAGGCCTTTCAGTGCTGGCGCCGGAGCCCCCTGCGCCACCCGCTCCTCCGGCTGCATCCGCACCCAGCGCTGGGTAAAGCCATTGCGCAGAGTGCGTTGCACCTGCTACCTTGAAGACTGTCAGCGCAAGTCGCGATCTGCGATTTTGCCGCCTTGCAGTGCGCCCCTAGCTCAGCTGGATAGAGCGTCTGGCTACGAACCAGAAGGCCGGGAGTTCGAATCTCTCGGGGCGCACCATCTCCCTGAAAATTTCGGCTCCGGATCACGCAAACGCGACCCATCGACGTGGCTTTTCACCACATCCTGGCTTTCATTCCACGCCAACACCTCGCTCCCTTCAATTGACGACTAATTTAGTCCTATTTAGAATTCAGATTGTCGGCTGCTTTTTAAAGGAAGCGAAAAGGCTATATGTTGCAGGCGTTTGTCATCACATTACGCGAGGGCGTCGAGGCCGCGCTGATCGTCGGTATCGTCTTTGCGTATCTCAATAAGATCGGCCGCGCTGACCTCAAGCGGACCGTCCTGCAGGCAGTGGGCGCGGCCGTGGCCGCCAGCGTCGCCGTCGCGGCGATTCTGGCGCGCACCCAGTTCAACGAAGATTTCTTTGAAGGCATCATCATGCTGGTGGCTGCTTTTTTCGTCGTCAGCATGATCTGGTTCATGCACAAGACCGCCCGAGTCCTGAAGGGCAAGATCGAAGAGCGGGTGGGCTCGCTGGCCAGCAGCGGCTCGCGTACCGGGCTGTTTCTCTTCGTGTTTCTCATGGTCCTTCGCGAGGGCGTCGAGACAGTTCTGATCCTCTCCGCCGTGTCACTAAACTCCGGGGACCTGATGAGCTTCTTCGGCACGCTTGCCGGGGTGACGCTGGCAGTCGTCTTTGGCGTGATGTTTGTGAAAGGGAGCGTCCGCATCAACCTGCCGCGTTTTTTCCGCGTCACGTCGGTGATCTTGTATTTTGTCGCCTTTCAGCTTCTCGTGTCTGGCCTGCACGAGCTTTCCGAGTTCGGCATTCTTCCCTCCAGCCGCACTGAGATGCGCATCATCGGACCCATCGTCAGCAATGAAGTTTTCTTCTTTGTCACGATTCTGGCGTTGGCCGCCCTGATGATCCTGTTCGAGTACCGCAAGCGCATGAACCCGGCCGCGCTGCCTACGGATGCAACCGCCGCGCAGAAGCGCAAGGCGGAGGCGGCCGTGCGGCGCGAGCGCTTCTGGATGTCCGCGGTCGCCGTCTGCAGCTTCGTCTTCATCTTTCTGGTGACGGCGCAGTTCATCTACGCCATGAGCAGCACCGCGCTTTCGCCGGCCAAAGCTGTGACCCTCACCGGCGGCCAGGTCACACTGCCGGTCAGCCAGGTGCAGGACGATGCCCTGCACCGCTATGCGGTGAATGTCAACGGCACCAACGTCCGCTTTCTGCTGTTCAAACGGCCCGATGGAAAGATCGTCAGCGTGGCGGATGCCTGCCAGATTTGCGGACCCGTCGGCTTTTATAAAAGCGGCAATCAGATTATCTGCAAACTCTGCGCTTCGCCGGTAAACGCAAACTCCATGGGCGTCGGCGGCGGCTGCAACCCCATTCCTCTCGCCTCGGAGAATGCCGGCGGCTACATCATCATCCGCTCCGATGCGCTGCGGAAGCTGGCGCCGGTTTTCGCCAAGTGACCCGCTCGCGCTGCGCTATCGGCTGCGGTGTGGATACCCTGCATGTTTCTACGTCTGCTTATTGAGAGCTTCCGCCGGCAGCGGCGGCGCAAACTGCTCGCGGCGTTGGCGATTCTGTTGGGCACCACCGCTGTCACTGCCATGCTCGCCATCGGCACCAGCGTCGGCGACCGCATCAATCAGCAGCTCTCGGCCTATGGCGCCAACATCGTCGTCTACCCCTCGGCAGATACGCTGGAGGTTCGAGTCGGCGGCGTTGACATCCGGCCCGCGGCCGCCGGCGCTTACCTTCAGGAATCGGACCTGACCCGTATCAAAACAATTTTCTGGGCGAATAGCGTCGAAGATATTTCACCCGAACTGCCCGTGACGGTTGCGGCCCAGGCAGGAGAATCCGCAAAGAGTCTTCCTGCCGTGGGCTACTGGTTTCACCACAAAATGAAGGTCGGGACGGAGTCCTACACCATGGGCGCGCCCCAAATCCATCCCTGGTGGCGGCTGCGTGGCCAGTGGCCACAGGATGGCGCGCTCGACCAGGTCGCCGTGGGCAGCGCTTTAGCCAGCGAACTCCACCTGCAGCCGGGCAGCACAGTTTTGCTCAACGGGCAGGTGGTGCGCGTCACAGGCATCGTCAGTGCGGGCGATGCGACGGATCGCATGCTGCTGCCTCCTCTGGCGCTTGCCCAGCACTGGACCGGTCATCCCGGCGCCGTGCGCCGCGTGCTGGTCAGCGCTCTGACCAAACCAGAGGACGCACTGGCGCGGAAGAACCCTGCCACGCTTTCGCCGCAGATGCGCGACCGCTGGTATTGCTCACCCTACGCCAACTCCATTGCCTATCAGATTCAGGAAGCGATCCCGCACTCGCGCGCCGAGCAGATTCGTCGCATCGCTCAGGGTGAAGGCACAATCCTCTCGCGTATCTCGGGTCTCATGTGGCTCATCGCCGCGGCATCGCTGGTGGCTGCGGGGCTGGCCGTCTCAGCCTCCATGATGACCTCCGTTGTCGAGCGCAGGCAGGAGATCGGCCTGATGCGCGCGCTTGGAGCCACCGGCGCGACCATTGTTTCGCTGTTTTTTTCCGAAGCCGCGATTCTGGCAATCGGCGGCGGCCTGCTCGGGTTTGCCTGCGGTTCCCTGCTTGCGAGCCACATCGGCGTACAGGTCTTCGGCAGCGCCACTCCCATTGAGCCAGTCATCCTGCCGCTGACGCTCCTGTTGGCGACTGCGGTGGCTGCAGGCGGAACCGCGCCGTCGCTGTGGCGCGCGGTCCGCGTGGAGCCGGCAACGGTACTGCGGGAGGAGGCGTGAGCCGCTCGCGGCGCGGACTTTCCGCCGCTAAACTGCTGCTGCGCTCGCTGACCTTCAATCGCGGGCGAACGGCCGCGGAACTGGCAGCGCTTCTCGTCAGCGCAGCCGCCGCAACCGCGCTGCTGACGCTTTACCTCTCGATTGACGCCAAGCTGCATCACGAGTTCCGAGCCTTCGGCGCCAACATCATCGTCACGGCAAAGTCATCCGCGCAGCCGCTACCGGCCGATGGGCTGGCACGCGTCCGTCATACGCTGTCCAACGGCGCGCTTGCGGTTCCCTACGCCTACGCGGTCGCGCAGACGTCGAGTGGCGCTTCCATTGTCGTCGTGGGTACAGAGCTACCGATGGCGCGCCGCATGAACTCGTGGTGGCAGATCACCGGTAATCTTCCGCCGGACACGCAGCCCGCCGCCGCGCTCGTCGGCGTGCGCGCGCAGCGTGCGCTGGGAGCGGACCGGTTCGCGCTGACGTACAACGGAAAGGCGCTCGACCTGCAAACGGCGGGCACACTTACGACCGGAGACGCCGAAGACAGCCGCGTGTATCTGCCGTTGGCTGCAATGGAAGCCTGGACCGGCGTCGGCCCCTCGACGATTGAAGTCGATGGCAGCGGCGACGCGGCCCTCGACTGGGAG
>JAJXUS010000103.1 GCA_021782675.1 Acidobacteriota bacterium | reverse complement strand
CTGTGGAACTGGCCAGACGCGGCGTGATGGTCACGCACCTTTCGGCCATTGAAGAAGCCGCCGCCATGGAGATTCTGCTGAGTGATAAGACGGGAACGATCACGCAAAATCAGCTCGCGGTAGCGGGTTTGCGAGCGTATCCGCCCTGCAGCGAACAGGAACTTTTGCGCTATGCCGCCCTCGCCAGTGATGCTGCTAATCAGGATCCTTTAGATCTTGCAATCGTGCGTGCCGCTGGACAACTAGCACCGCACCAGCCAGCACTGCAGCCTACGGGCTTTGTGCCCTTTGATACAGCGACAAAAATGTCGCGTGCCACCTGGATCTTCGAAGGGGTAGAGCGCGTCGCCATCAAAGGTTTTCCGCAGGCTGTCGCTGCATTGACGACAAGCGCGGCATCCTGGCAGGCTGATTTGGGGCGTTTTGCGGCCGGGGGCTACCGGGTACTGGCTGTCGCTGAGGGGGAAGCGGAGACCTACAAACTCTGCGGACTGATCGCCTTCGGGGATCCGCCGCGCGAGGACTCGGCGCACCAGATTGCGGCGCTCAAAGCGCTCGGCGTCCGCGTCGTTATGGTCACCGGAGACGCGCCAGAGACGGCAGCTGCCATTGCAGCGCAGGTAGGCATTGGATCTCGGATCTGCGACGCGCATGCGATACAGTCATTCGCTGCGCAGGATTCCGCTCAATACGATGTCTTTGCCGGCTTGTATCCGGCAGATAAAGTCGCGCTGGTGAGAGCCGTCCAGAATAGCGGGCGCGTTACCGGGATGACGGGCGATGGCGTCAACGATGCGCCGGCGCTGAAACAGGCTGAAGTCGGGGTCGCTGTGGCGAATGCGACGGATGTGGCAAAGGCGTCGGCCAGTCTGGTGCTTAGCCGCGCAGGCCTTGGCGATATCACGGTGGCCATCACCGCCAGCCGACAGATCTATCAGCGTATGCTGACCTATACCCTGAATAAAATCATCAAGACAATTCAGGTGGCGCTGTTTCTTAGCCTGGGCGTAATGCTGACAAAGACTTTTGTGATTACGCCGCTGCTGGTCGTACTACTGCTGTTCGCCAATGATTTCGTCACCATGGCGATTGCCACCGACAACGTTGGATATTCGCCTGCTCCTGACCACTGGGATATCCGCCCGCTGATGATGACAGCGGGTGTACTGGCAACCTGCCTGCTGCTCTTTTCCGCCGGGGTTTTCCTTGCCGCCCGCCACTGGCTGGCGCTGCCCCTGGGCCAGTTGCAAACCCTGGACTTTTTGATGCTGGTGTTTACCGGCCAGGCGACCGTCTATCTGGTCCGTGAAAGAAGGCACTTCTGGCAGTCGCGTCCTGGAAAATTTCTAATCGCCAGTTCTCTGCTGGATGTTGCAATTGTCATCCTGCTGGCCACAAATGGCGTACTCATGCCGCGGATCACGATCCTGCCTGTAATCGAGCTTCTTACTGGTACGATTCTGTTCATGGTTCTTCTGGATGCGATAAAGATACGCATTTTCCAATGGTTCGGGATTCGGTGAGGGGAAGCTATTTATGAGTTTTAAGAAGATTCTTATCGCAGTGGATCCAAGCCCATTCGGCGCGCATGCCGCCGAGGTTGGCATCGAATTAGCGAAGTCGCTTGGAGCGGAGGTTGCCTTTGTCACGGTCGTTGATCCCGCCAGCGCGCAGTCGATTGCTGGCGCCGGCGTTCCCGTGGATGAGTGGGTTGCCGTTGCGGATCGCGACGCCGCGAACCTGCTGGATGCCTTTCGTCAACGCGCTGGGACTCAGCCGCCGGCACTTACGTTTCTGGAGCACGGCAAGCCAGCCACTGAGATTTTGAAGGCTGGGGTTGAATGGGGGGCAAGCATGATTGTTCTCGGCACCCACGGCCGAGGCGCCGTTGGCAACATGTTGATCGGCAGCGTCGCTCAGGGCGTCATGCACCACGCCTGCTGTCCGATTCTGATTGTTCGCGCGCAGGAGTAAAGCTCGTCCACAGGCCGAGTCGATCGCTGGAGAGGATTTCGGCCTGTCCCCGCTCAGAAAGTGAACGTCGTGCATCCGTGGGCACGAGGCGGTATGTCATGGAAAAAGGCAGGATGGAAGCCTTCAGCGATGGGGTAATTGCCGTCATCATCACCATTATGGTGCTGGAGATGAAGGCGCCGCTGGGTTCACATCTGCGGGACTTGCACCCGCTGCTTCCCATTTTTGTCGGCTACCTGCTCAGCTACATCTACGTCGGCATTTACTGGAACAACCACCACCATCTGCTGCACGCTACCGAGCGAGTCTCAGGCAGGGTGCTATGGGCCAATCTGCACTTACTGTTCTGGCTTTCGCTGGTGCCGTTTGCGACAGCCTGGATGGGGAACACGCGTTTTGCCCGGTGGCCGGTGGCAGCTTATGGCTGCGTTTTGATGGCGGCCGCTATCGCCTACTGGATACTGGTGCAGGCGCTGCTGCGCCTACATTCCACACACTCCGTTCTGAGAGACGCCATTGGCCGTGACCGGAAAGGGAAGCTCTCTGTACTGGTGTATGCCATTGCGATTCCTTTAGCGCTGGGTTGGCCGTGGGCTGGTTGCGCAGGCTATGCGCTCGTCGCGGCAGTGTGGCTTGTGCCGGACCGCCGCATTGAGAACAAGCTGATTGCCTGAGCCCGTCAGGCGCCCGCTTCGCTGCTTAAAGCTTCCCACAGACCATTCAGATACGCGACGCCGAGCGCGCGATCGTACAGCCCGTAGCCTGGATTTCCGTCTTCACCCCAGACATTCCTGCCATGGTCTGGGCGGACGTATCCATCAAAACCGATCTCGCAGTACGCGCGCACAATCGCTGCCATGTCGAGCGAGCCATCCCGTGACAGATGGGATGTCTCCTGAAAATCTCCGTTTGCATTGACCCGCACATTCCGCATGTGGGCAAAGTGGATGCGTCCGCGACCGCCAAACTCGCGCACCATCGCGGGCACGTCGTTGCGCAGATCCGCGCCCAGTGAGCCGGAGCAGAGCGTCAGGCCATTCTCCATCCGATCATCCATTGCCAGAATGCGCCGGATGTCCTCAGCGTTCTTCACAATCCTGGGCAGCCCGAAGATGGGCCGCGGCGGGTCGTCCGGGTGCAGCGCCATCTTGACGCCGGACGCAGCGGCCATCGGAATCACGCGCTCCAGAAAATAGGCCAGGCGCTCGCGCAATCCATCCTCACTCAGGCCTTCGTAGCGGGCGATCAGTGCGCGAAACTCCGCGGGCGTGCGCTGGCTGTCCCAACCGGGCAGGGACATGCCTCGGGAAAAATCAATGGCGGCGGCCTCCGCGACGGAGAAGGCCAGGCTGTTCGATCCATCTGGCAGTGGACGATCAAGCGATGTGCGCGTCCAGTCAAACACCGGCATAAAGTTGTAGCAGACGACGCGTACACCCGCTGCGGCCAGGTTTTCCAGCGTGCGGCCATAATTCTCGATCCATCGGTCGCGTTCCGGCTTGCCCAGCTTGATATCCTCATGCACCGGTACGCTCTCTACCAGCTCAAGAGCCAGACTGTGGGCGGCGATGGTATCGCGCAAGGCGGCAATCTCGGCAACGGGCCACACCTCGCCCGGCGTGCGGTGATAGAGCGCGGAGACGATGCCGTGCATGCCGGGTATCTGCCGAATCTGGGCCAGCGTGACCGGGTCGCTGGCGCCGTACCAGCGGAAGCTCATTCTGATTGGGACTGAGGTAGCCACGAGAAATCTCCGCAAGATTTTCAGTATCGCAGATCCCGAGCGGCAGTCTGTGAGCGAAAGAAAGGCCGCGGCGTAAGCCGCGGCCAGGGAAATACTGGAACGGTTTAAAAGTTGTAGTTGAGCGAAAGTTGCAGCACGCGTGAAGCAGAGTTCACCGAAGTGATCTGCCCAAATGTACTGTCGTTGATGTTGGGATCGGGTGCCGCATAGCTGGTGTGGTTCAGCACGTTGAACGCATCTGCCCGGAAGCCCACAAATTGATCGCCGACTGTACGAAAGTCTTTGAACAGGGAAGCATCCATCTGGAAGAATCCAGGGGCACGCTCTGTGCCGACCCGTGCGCTGCCGAACGTGTTCGCATTCGGAAACCCGTAGGCGCAGAGCCCATTGTTTTGGCCGAGGGATCCTGTGCACGGCACCGCGGACGGATCGGTGCCGAACCAATGGGCGATGCTCCGGTTCACGATATGCAGGGGTCGATATTGATTGGCACGTTCAGCCCCCAGCGTATTGGTGTTGCTACTAACGTTGGTAGCAAAAATTGTTAAGGGGAAGCCCGTGTGCGCCAGTATGGAGGTCGTGACCTCCCAGCCGCCCAGCAGCAACTCCTCAGCCCGGTTCATCCCGCTGCCGAATTGCATTCCCCGTCCGACGGGTAGTTTGTAATCAGCGAGCGCGGACACATTGTGCCGGGCGTCGGTACCGGCAGGGCCCATGTCGGCCGCGCCGTCATATCCGTTCTGGAAAGCTCCTGGATTTACAGCGAAGCTGTAGCTAGGCGAGTTCAATTCGTAGTTTCCAGCACTATTGGTCTGCGTTTTGGAGTAGGTGTAGTTCACGGTAAAGCTGAGACCGTGCGAAGTCTGCTGATTCAAGACCGCCTGCAGCGCGTTGTAGTTCGACTTGGCTTCCGGCTCCGTGAGCAGTACGGTTCCACCCGGCCCAACCAGTTTTGCCAATGGGGCAGTATTGAAGGCATTTGGCGCCAGCAGTTGGTTCGCATTGCGATAGTCAATCAGTCGCTGCCCATCCTGGCCGACATAGCCGATCTGGAAGGCTGTCGTATTCGTCAACTGCTGCTGCAGGGTCAGGCTCCACTCCTGGATGTAGGCAGGCTGCTGGTTTTGCGGCCACGCACCATATCCGCCGCCGGAGTAGTTGATGTTGGCCGGATTGGAGCTGAATCCTTGCGTGACTGTCAGCGGAATGCCGCCGGGAGGAGGCGGGTTGGTTCCCGACGGAACGGAGGGAGCAACCGCGGTGTTAAAGCTGGACTGGATAAACGGTGTGATTGAAGTCAGCCGCTGATTCCCGGAGTTGCCTTCAAAGAAGCTTGTGGCTCCGTAGCCGCCGCGGATGACCAGACGGTTGACTGGCTGATAGGCGAAGCCAAGCCGCGGCATGATCTGGTTGTAGGTCGGCTGGTAGCAGGCGCGATTCCCGCAGACTCCTGAACCCGCAGGCGCACCAGCCGGGACCCGGCCCGCATAAATGACCTGACCCGCATTTGCTCCCGAAAGGACAACGTTACCCGTCTTGTTATTGACTTCATACCAGGGCTGGTCGTATTCGTAGCGGACGCCCAGGTTCAGCGTGAGGTTTGGCTTGATCCTCCAGTCATCCTGGATGAAACCGGCAGAGCGCCACTGCCGCTGGCCAACCAGCTCGCCCGCCTCCTGCACGTTCGCGCTTTGCACGCGATCCAGCACAAAGTCAGCCGGCGCGTAACCGCCCGTGTTCACCGCGTTTGGAAACGGATCCGTGGTGAACTCACCGTTGTAATTGAAGGATCCCAGAAATCCCTGATTGTTACTGGTGATGTAGTTGTTCTGATAGCGGATCGCCTGCACGCCTGCACTGATGAGGTGCAGCCCGCGCTGCCAGGTGATGTTATCAATGTAGCTATAGGTATTGTCGATCAGAGAGCCGATGTTTGCAGTGGCACCCACATCGGTTGCTTGATTGTTGAATCCCTGGTTGGAGAATCCAACATAGGACTGGGTGGGCAACGGGATGCCGACTTTGGAGTCTCCGTCAATCCCAAACTGTCCGGTGGGGTCCGTCGGAATTCCTGTATCCCATACGACGCGGGTAAAGCCGATGCGGGCCGAGTTGACCAATGCCGTGGAGAATGTGTGGATCCAGGTGGCGCCGCCGAGATGCGTTGGGTATTTATTCTGCGCCGGGAAGGTGATGGCCAGCACAGCAACATTTCCGTCGTACGCCTGCGACTCTGAATAGAAGCCGGTGACGGTATCGGAGGCTCGCGGATTCCATTGAATCTTCACGTCGCCCTGATTGTTGACCGTGAAGGTCCGGCTGGGCCCTTGAAAGTTGTTCAGAATGATGCCGTCCTGCGGGGTCGCGTTCGGTGTGGGGTAGAATTGGGGATTCCCGAAGATGAATTTCGCCACCGGACTGACTACGGGAACCTGATTGTTGGAATATGGCGCGAAGTTATTCTGCGTATCGTAAAGCTGAATGGGCTTTGCTACAGCGCCATTCGTTCCCGGCGGAGGATTCAGCAGGACGGAGAAATCTCCATTGCGCATGGCCGGGGTCAGCACACTGGCTGTGCCGGTACCGCCGGTGTGTTCGCGCGCGCCTTCGTAGTCGACGAAGAAAAAGAGCTTGTTCCGCTTGATCGGGCCGCCCAGCGTGCCGCCGAACTGGGTCTGATCATAGGGATTGATCGGAACAACCGGCACGCTGTGCTTGTTGATCCAGGAGTTGGCGTTTAGATTCTGGTTCTGGAAGAAGACGTATGCCTGCCCGTGGAACTGATTGGTGCCGCTCTTCAGGACGCTGATCACATCGCCGCCATTGACGTTACCGTACTCGGCCGGCGCATTGGATGTGATGACGTTGATTTGCTGAATGGCCTGTGGGGCGGGGTTATAGCCGATGAGGTTATTTTCCGGCTCGTTCATGTCGATGCCGTCGAGCGTGTAATTGTTCGCCTGCGCGCGGTTCCCGTTGATGTTTGGAATATCGCTCAGAAACGTGCTGCGTTCGATCGCGTTATTCCCCGTCATTCCTTCCGGGCCGTAGGTGCTGATAGCGCCGGGGATGAAAAGGGTCGCGGTCGAGAAGTTTTGACCGTTCAGCGGAATCGACTCAAGCTGCTTGTTCGAGAGGGTCAGGCCGAGGGACGCGTCATTGGTATTGATGAGTGGCGCCAGTCCGCCGTGAACCTCGGTCTTGGTGGAGACGGCGCCTGTCTTTAATTTCGCATTCACCTGCACCGTCTGATCAATCTGCAGGGAGAACTGCGGATACACGGCGTTGCTGAAGCCAGGGGCAGAAACCGTCACCGTATAAGGGCCGATGGGGAGGAAGCGAATGCTGTACGCGCCG
>JAJXUS010000102.1 GCA_021782675.1 Acidobacteriota bacterium | reverse complement strand
GTTACTCGTATCCAATTGCCACGGCGGTCAGCCAGACAAGCACGCCCCATGCCGCGCGCCGGGCCAGGCTATGGGGGCCTTCGTCAACCCAGGCGATATAAATGTAGACCAGTGGGTAGTGCGTTATGTAAAGCGGATAGGAGAGGTCCCCCAGAGTCCGGCAGAGTCGATTGGAGGCATCGGTCGCTCGCAGGCTTCCGGCCCCGATAGCAACGATCAGCGGAAAGACGACAATAATGCAGAAAGCTTCGTAAAGGCCGTTGATCCACAGATGATGGCGGCCGCCAAAGCGCGGCAGCGCGAAGCACGTTATTAGAAGCAAGCTGCACAGAAAAAAAGAATGGCGCACATGAATGCGCTTGCCCGAGCGCATGAGCAGCATGCCGGCGAGAAAGGGAAACAGCAGGCGCGCGAAGCCGATGTGTAGCTGTGTGGCATTGAGCGACCAGCCGCCGATTGCGTCGCCCTTTCCGGTGACCAGCATGTGGACCAGGAAGACGGCAGCGAGAGCGGTGAGTACGGCCAGCCAGCGCTTCGAAAGCTTGCGGAGCCAGACCGCATAAAGAAAGTTGGCGATGTACTCAAAGAAGAGCGACCATGCCGGCCCGTCCAACGGATGCATCTCCGCCCAGCCGCGAATGTCAAGCTTGGTGGGCAGGGGAAGAAGCGTGCAGCCCAGAAGCGTAACGGCCAGCAGCTTCCACCACGGGGTTCCGGCAACCAGCGGAAAGTGACTGCCTTGCTGAAAGTAGAAGAGCGCGCCGCCGATCAGGCTCCCCATAACGATCATGGGCTGCAGACGGATCAGGCGGCGCTTGTAGAACTCCCACTGGCTCATGCGCGGCCAGCGTTCGTCGTAGGCGTACGCCACGACAAAACCGGAGAGCAGGAAAAAGAAATCGACGGCTAAATACCCATGATTGATGATCTGGTTAAAACGAACTCCGTAATCGTTCGGCTCCAGAATGTGGAAGGCGACGACCAGGAGAGCGGCAACGCCGCGCAGGCCGTCCAGCACTTCGTAGTGGCTCTTCGCCTGAATACCGCTGGAGTGACCGGACACAGTCGTCATAATCGCTCCATCAATATAGTGCGCTCACGGGGAATCTGCTTCTATTTTTGCTTTTTGTCGTTTCCGGCATGAAAGGAGAACCACAAGCAGATCCCCTTCGGGGATGACAACCAGAACAACAAAAACTTCTGCCGTTGCTGGTCCCTGCCTTTGCCGTTGCCTTTCTTGCTGTCATTCCCGCAGGGAATCTGGCGGGTGGGCCAGGTTTGAATTGGGGCACCCTTATGCTGAGAGTGCAAGCGAGCTGTGGGCCACCCGCCCATAGGCTCCATCTTTGGAATGGCTAAGGATTGTACTGATTCATCAATGTTTGCAGACTGCCGTACAACGTGCCGCCATCAGCGGACGGATCCTGCAGTGGATCGAAAGCATAGCCACCAGGGCACAGTGGATAAAACACCGGATACATGAAGGTGAATCCAACGCTGGACTGCTGGGACGCCCAGTAGGTGAGGTAAGAAAGTCTCTGCGATTCACTCCATTGATTGATATACACACAGGACTCAGTTGTCGGACCGTTCTGCGCATTGCTCTGCAGGTGACCGATGAGCAGAGTGGATGGCGAAGAGCTTTTGAGAGCGGTCACTTCCGTTCTGCTGAAATCAAAGCCATATTGGCTGCCGCTTACTGGATCATCCACAAATGCGACAGCGTCCGAACCGGGCGGTACCTTACCCCCGAAGACATTCCCTCCGATCAATTGGCCGTGGGAGTGGGCGTAGGAAACAGCAGCGGCGATCACGCCGGGGGCGGCGTCTTCTTCATTGGAATAAAAATCGAACCACCACGCATCAGGGTGCAGCTCGGCGTCCACTGCGGTCATTTTCGCAACCAGTGCCGCCGGGCTGGCAAACGGCTGGTTCGGGGCGGAAGGCGCTGGGTTGAGGCTTATCTCGACGTCGAACTTTGCGTTTGGATTCTGTGCCAGGACAGCGGAACGGATAGTGTTCCAATCGTCAATCATGGTCTGAGAGACAGTGGTAATGTTTTCGAGATAAATCAACCCCGAGACATATGTAGGTTTCAGGGCAGCTAACGCCGCACCCGCCGTAGCTGCTGTTTCTCTGTCTCCGGTTCCGCTGGAATTTGTCAATACCCACTTATTCTGTTCATAGCCCCGGGAAAGCACCGGCCTGCTGTAGATTTGTGCAGCAGTGAGGGGTGCCTGCACAGGTGCCGTGGACATTGAACCCGGCATTCCTGAACATCCAGCCAGGATGAGGCATGCGGTGAAAATGGCCGGCATCCATGAGCGTCTAGCTTGTAGTCCCTTCAGCATAAAGAAGCGAATTCGCTTGTTATCGGACAGCATGAAAAAACAGTTCCTTACCACGGCGGGAAAGAGCCTGCGAATCGCTGCTCCGGGCCACTTTTAAATTATCGAATAAGATAAGTTGGCTACAAGCTATTCGAGATCAAGATTATCAATACGACGCTAGCGCGTAAAGATAGAATCACTGTTGATAAATCCGCATCATGATCTCCGGAAAAATAGCTTATCCTGATTAGAATCTATCATGCCTGACGATCGAAGAAGTTTGCGCCGTTAAATTCTATAAAACGATCCTTATGGACCAGATTTACTTTTCATCTCTTCAAGCTTGTTGATATCCTCTCCAGGAACGTGTTGAGTTGTTGCGCACGAATCGAAAAACTCCTGAAGGTGAAAAACACGCATCACTTTGCGGGTGAGTGGCCCAAGCCCAGATTTGGGCGTCCCACCTCTTGCGTTTGAGACACGGAATTCGATAAGTCGGCTCAATGCAATGAGTCAATGCCTCGCATTCAGCCGTAAGCAGCGCTCCACGTCCGATCCAGTCGCTGCCGTACAACAGCCGCATGATGCCCGCGCCATCTCTCACACATCCAGCCGGTTTTGGGCGGCGACGCGGCTGTACCAGTGTCCAGAGTCCTTAATGGTGCGCTGTTGCGTGCGGAAGTTGGTGTAGGTCAGGCCGTACCGTTCCGTGTAGCCGTTGGCCCACTCGAGGTTATCGATCAGACTCCACGCATGGTAGGCCCGCACCCGCGCTCCATCTTTGATCGCGCGCGCCAGCTCCGTAAGGACCTGCTGGTACCACTGAATTCTCCGCGTGTCAGAGACTCGGCCACTTACCTGATCCCCGGGTGCATCCAGGTAGCCGGCACCACTCTCTGTAATTTCGATGATCGGATAGTTATATTCCTTGGAAATCTGTGTCACCAGGTCGTAGATGCCGCGCGGCCATAGCTCCAGGCCGGAGTCCGTCAGCGGCCCCTGGGTGGGCATCCACGCTCGAATCCCGGTGTAGGGATCACGCGCGCACCCTGAGTCCGCTTCAATCTCCGTCCCGCTGAACCCGCTGCCGATGCAGTTCGCATGGCTGGCGTCGGCCAAAAGCCGGCGGGTGTAGTAGTGAAAGCCGACCCAATCGAGCGGTGCGTACAAAATCTTCTCGTCGCCGGACTGAAAGCCCATGGTCGCATACGGAAACTCACCTACAAACGCGTTCGGGTAGTGACCCGTCATCGCTGCATGCAGAAAGAAGACGTTATTCATCGCATGGTAGCGGGCGGCGGCGGCGCGGTCCGCAGGAGAGTCTGTGCTCGGGTAGGCAGGCGCCATTTCATAGGCACTGCCTACTGTCGCCTGTGCGGAGGCCGCCTTGATGGCGCGATGCGCCAGCCCCTGTGCCAGCCCCAGCGTGTGAGCGGCCTTTAGGAAATCCGGAAAGCTGGTCCGGCACGGCGGAAATGCTCCCGCCGCGTACCCCATGAAGGCAACCGACCAGGGCATGTTGAAGGGCGCCCACATCGTGACGCGATCGCCGAGATGCTTGGCGAGGATGCCCGCATAGTCGGCGTAGTAGTTGGCCAGGTCGCGGTTGGGCCACCCGCCCCGCTCCTCCAGCGCCTGCGGAAGATCCCAGTGGTAGATCGTGCACCAGGGCCGGATGTTGGCGGCGTGCAGCGCATCCACCAGCCGGCTGTAATGGTCGAGCCCCTTCATATTGGGTGCGCCGGTCCCCGTGGGCTGAATGCGGGGCCATGAGATTGAAAACCGATAGCTCTTTAGGTTCAGGCGCTTTGCCAGTGCAATGTCCTGCGGATAGCGATGGTATTGATCGCAGGCGACATCTCCGGTGACGCTGCCGCGGACTTTTCCGGGCGTGTGGGTGAACCTGTCCCAGATCGACTCGCCCTTGCCGTCCTCATTCCATGCGCCTTCCACCTGATACGCCGCAGTGGCCGCTCCCCAGATAAATCCGTCCGGGAATCGCGCCGCGCGAATGTCTGCTTCTGAGATCGCTCCTGGCATCGCCGACTGCGGCAGCAGTCCCGGCAACTGGCCGGCGCTGTGGTGGGTGGCATCGGCGGCAGAAGCGTCCTGGCGAATGAGAGCCGCGCCCGCCGCGGCAACGGTGCTGGCACAAAATTCCCGACGGTTCATAGCGCCCCTTTTCACAGATTCGCAAGACCCGATGCGCGCTCGCGCTCCATCATCGACAAGTCACGGCCCGATGTCCAGTGAAATGACGGCGTCATTGTGCAAAGCGAGGGGTGGACCTCGCGAAGACCTCCCACGCACGCGGCGATCCTCGCTAGCTCACTTACCCAGCGACCTCGCCTTGGTGTAACGTGTTGCCGTAGCCGCGGCCCGGCGCCGCGTTGAGGGCCCAGTGCGAAGTTCCTTCCTGCTAAAAGAAGTCCGTCGCTTTTTCCGCAGCAGTCCGCTGCTGAGTGTCTCTGCTGTGCTGGTTCTGTCGCTGAGCCTGGCCGTTTGCCTGCTCGCGCTGACGATGCATTCTGCGCTCTCTTCCATGGTGTATCCGGGCATGCGAAGCCAAGCCTACGCTACGGTCGCGGAGCAGACGGACGGCGGCGGTTCCATGCCCATCTCCTGGGACACGTTGGAACGCGTTCATACCGCAGTCCAGCAGAAGGGGATTGGCCTTGCGGCGTACAGCAAGCCGATTGCGGCAACGCTGCAAACCAGCCCGGGCGGCCAGCCGATCCGCGGAAACCTGGCTGCCATCTCCGGCGGATTTTTTGGCGCATATACCGGGCCGCTGCTTGCTGGGCGCGGCTTTGCGCCGGAGGAGATCGAGCAGCCGCAGAGCGGCCGGCGCTCCGTCATCCTGAGCGATGCGCTGGCGGTCCGCTGGTTTGGTTCGCCGGGTAATGCGCTGCACCGGTTCGTGTGGCTCGATACGCGGCTGTTTACGGTGGTCGGCGTCGCGCCGCAAAAGTTTCAGGGGCTCTTCGGCCAGACCACTAACGCGTGGGTTCCTGCGAGCAGCATCATCCCGCTGATGATCGACCCGCACCTGGAACATCTGGACCCGAATGTATGGAAGCAGGTCGCCGCCTTTTACGCGCTGGCAGGCGACGATCATCTGCGTGCAGCGGAGCTGCTTGCGGCCGTGCAGCGCGCGCTTCCGCCTGCCAGCGCCGTCGCCGCTCCACTGCATGTTTCGCCGGGCGTGACGACGGATCCGGTGCGGGACGAAACGGTGCGGAAGTGGCTGACGCTTACGCTGGTGCTGGCGGTTATTTTCCTCGCCATCAGCAGCCTGAATTACAGCCTGCTGCTTTTGGCGCGGACCCCTCGCTATGCGGAGGAGGTGCGGCTGAAGAAGGCTCTGGGGGCGCAGGGAGCGCGGCTGCTGGTCGAACTCATAGTTGGCCCGGCTGCCATGATCGTGCTGGCGCTGGCCGGAGGGTTGGTGCTTGCTTGCGGCGCCCTGATTCTTTCGGCGCGTCTGCCGGCCACGTATGGCCAGCTCATCGCGAATCCCTGGCCCTTAATCGCGCGGGCGTTTTTGCTGCAACTGCCGCTGGTCGTCGGTCTCACATCGCTCGTTGCGCTGCTCCCCGCCATCCATATGCTGCGCGGGGATGGCGCTCCCCGCCTGGGCCACACCACCACCGCGGCCCGCAACGCAGGAGTCTGGCTGCAGACAATCGTCGTCTTCCAGATTGCGCTATGCATCGGCACTTGGATTCTCGCGGGAATGATCGCGGCCGCGTTGCTCGGCTTCATGCGGCAGCCGCTGGGATACACGCCTGATCCGCTCACGGTCGTTGCGCTGGCTCCGGGGCCGAACGGCGTTACGTTCACGATTGGCCCCGGCAAGACGTTTCCTTCCGCGGCAGCCATCGCCACGCTGAGTGAGCAGGTGCGGGCGCTGCCCGGCGTGCGCAGCGTCACGCTGGCCTCCAGTGCGCCGCTGGAGCCGATGGAGACGGCCGCCGTGCAGCCGATGGATCGCGCCGCCGGCGCTCCACGAACGGTGAAGCAGATTACCGTGACGCCGGACTATCTCCGCACGATCGGAGCAAAATTGGTGCGAGGCCGCGATTTCCCCGCGCAGCCTATCACCGGCAACGAAGATGCAATCCTCATCAATCAATCCCTGGCCAAAGAGCTTTGGCCGGATACCGATCCGCTGCACCGTTCGGTGAAGCTCATCCAGCCGGCCTTTGCCGGGATGCCATCGTTCTCGACGGTTACGGCGGTGCGTGGCGTCGTGCAGGATATGCAGATGGCCGGACCGGGCGGATCGCCGGAACCAACGGTCTTGATGCTTCTGGCTGGGGGCGACGGCACACCGCAACTCATCGTCAACGGCTCAGAGTCGATGCATGCGCTGGAGACTCTGGTGAGCCGGCAGGCGCCGATCCTTATGCCCGGCCTGCGCGTCCGCTCTGTCTATCGGCTGCAGGATCGCCAGCAGAGCCTGCTGCGCCCAGAGAAAAACCGCGCACTGTTCGCCATGGCTGGTGCGTTGACTATGGCGATCGCCGCGTACGTGGGGCTCTTCGGCGCGCTGGTTTACTTTGTGCGGGTACGGCGGCGGGAGTTTGCCGTGCGGATATGTTTCGGCGCGACGCCCTGGAGAATCCGCAGGACGATTCTGGCGCGGGCAGCTGTTTGCGCCAGCCTGGGCGCAGTGCTTTCACTGCCGCTGTGGCTCCTTCTTTCGCGGCTTTCACTGCAGGGCTATCTGGGCCAGGTCTCCTGGTCGACC
>JAJXUS010000101.1 GCA_021782675.1 Acidobacteriota bacterium | reverse complement strand
ATCTCCTTGGCTTTTTCGGCGGCAATTCCCTGCTGCAGCGTAATCTTTTGCCGGACACCATTCTGCGATGCCGGTTCCAGCTTCCCGTATGTCAGTGCTTTTAAGGACACACCGCGCTTGGCCAGCTTCTGCTGCAGAATCTCCCGGACCGCGTCCAGTTTGAACTCATCGCTCGAAGTGAGTTGAATCGCCTCCTGCCCCTCCAGCTTTATCTCGCTGCGGGAATCCTTCAGATCGAAGCGGGTGCGAATCTCCTTGGAAGCCTGCTCGACTGCGTTCACAACCTCCTGCGCATCCACTTTGCTGACTACATCGAAGGAGTTGTCACTTGCCATTCCGTTCCTCTTCCCTTTCAGCCTAGTCCTGCAGCGAGGGCGATTTGCCACCCGTCAGCCCGGCATTAAAAAATCGCCGGAAATTTTCCGCTGCTGTCAAAGCCATCGTCTCATAATCGGTTCCGCGCACTTCGGCCAGCTTCTCTGCCACCGCACGCACACCCGCGGGCTCATTGCGCTTGCCCCGGTTCGGCGCCGGCGCCAGAAACGGCGCGTCTGTCTCCGTCAAAATCCTGTCCGCGGGGATTTGCGCCGCCACCTCCCGCAGATTGCCAGCCTTGGCGAACGTCACATTCCCCGCGAAGGAAATGAGAAACCCTATGTCCATCGCGGCTTGCGCGTTCTTCCACGACCCCCCGAAGCAGTGTAAAACGCCACCCAGGCCCGACGACTGCCAGTGCTGCTTCAGCAGCGGGACCAGATCGTCCCACGCGTCGCTGGTTCCGGCGGTGTCGCGGCAATGGATCAGAATCGGCAGGGCATGCTCCCGGGCAACGTCCATCTGTTGGATGAAGGCTTGGCGCTGAAGGTCACGCGATGCGTTTTCATAGTAGTAATCCAGTCCGATTTCGCCGATGGCAATCACCTCCGGCTGGGCGGCCAGCGACTCGAGCGTTTCCAGCACAGCGCGGTCCACCCTGTCGGCATGATGCGGATGGACCCCCGCGCTGGCTACCAGACGCGGCATGCGAGGGTGACCCGCGTACAGCCGTGTCAGGTCGAGCGCGCGGTGCATCGTCTCCGGCCCCTCGCCAATGCCGATCGCCAGAATCAGCTCCACATCTGCGTCGTGTGCGCGCACCAGCATGGCTTCGCGGTCCTCTGCGTAGTCCTGACTGTCGATATGCGCGTGAGAGTCAATCAGCATGAGGCCGGTTTCACCCTTCGCAAGATTTTCCGCGATATCGCCCTTGTTCGCGTCCATCCCGCGGCTGCGTATCGGTGCGAGCCGACAGCTACTTCAGGCGGGCTCCAATTTCCACGTCTTCCAGAAATCCGGCCAGAACCGGGCGGCCCTTTTCGCCGACTGAAGCCGCGACGATCATGCCGTTCGACTCCAGCCCGCGCAGTTTGCGCGGCGCCAGATTGGCGACGATGACCACCTTGCGGCCAATAAGAGTCTCCGGCGCGTACGCTTCGGCGATTCCGGCCACGATCTGGCGCTGTTCATAGCCCAGATCGACCTCCAGCCGCAGCAGGCGATCCGCATTCGGAACGCGCTCCGCCTTCAGCACCTGGGCCACACGCAGTTCCACCCTGGCAAAATCTTCGATGGAAATCTTCCCGGTGGCCGGCGCAGCAACGGCAGGATTTGCTTCCGCGGCGGCCGGCAGCCCGGGAGAGGCTGCGGTGAGGCTTTGCGTCGGCGGCGCGGCTGGCACAGCCGTGGGTGTAAACGCAGTCGGCTCCGGCGGCACCACTTTCGGAGAAACGGGCACCGCGGCGGGGTTCTGGAAAACTGCGGGTTGCTTTTCTGCCTCCGCCGTCGCACGGGCGGGATGTTGCTCTTCGATTGCCTGCATACGGGAAATTGCCTCCTTCTCTGCGCGGGGAAATACCGGGCCAGGCTCGCCGAGCCGGGTGCCCGGCTGCAGTCCGCCCCAGGTCAGATGCTTCAGGTCTGCTGTTGCAATATCGCCGAGCCCGAGCTGCTTCCAGACCTTCGCTGCCGCATCGGGAATAACCGGATATGCCAGCGCTGTAATCACCCGGATGGACGCCGCAGCACTGTAGAGAATCTCCGCCAGCCGCTTCCGGCTTGCGGCATCCTCCGACGCAGCAACCTTCCAGGGTGCGTTCGCCGTCAGATAGCCATCGGTCTGCGCGATCAGCCGCCAGAGAGCATCCAGCGCATCAGAAAATTGCAGCGCGTCGTAACCGCTGCTGACCTTCGTAATCGCCTGTTCGGCCTCCGCCTGTAATCCGGCATCGACGGCACCTTCGGGAATGCGGCCATCGAAATACTTGCCGATCATAGCCAGCGTGCGGCTCACCAGATTGCCATAGCCGTTGGCAAGATCTGCGTTATAGCGCTGAACCAGGGCGTCAAAGCTGAAGCTGCCATCCTGGCCGAAGCGAATCTCGCGCAGCAGAAAATAGCGCAGCGCATCGGCGCCCAGAACATCCAACACCGTCTCCGCGCGAACAATATTACCGCGCGACTTGGACATCTTCGACTGCTCAAACAGCAGCCACCCATGGGCGATGACCGTCTGCGGCAGCGGCAAGCCCGCAGCCATCAGAAACGCCGGCCAGTAGACGCAGTGGAAGCGGCTGATCTCCTTGCCGATCAACTGCACCTGCGCCGGCCAATAGCGGTCGAGCAGCGGATGTTGCTCCATGCCGTAGCCCAGCGCCGTAATGTAGTTCGCCAGCGCATCCATCCAAACATAGATAACGTGCTTCTCATCGCCGGGAACCGGAATGCCCCAGTTGAAACTGGTGCGGCTGATGGAGAGATCGCGCAGGCCGCTGCGCACAAAAGCCAGCACCTCATTGCGGCGCGCCTCCGGCTGGATAAATTCCGGATGGGCCTCGAAGTACTCGAGCAGCCTGCGCTCAAATGCCGACAGCTTGAAAAAATAATTCTCTTCGCTGACAGTCTCCGTCAGGCGGCCGCAATCCGGGCAGACCGTGCCCGGCGGTCCATCGACATACAGCTCATCGAAGACGCAGTACTGCCCGGCGTACTTACCCTTGTAGATAAAACCACGCTGCTGCAGCACGCGGAACAGGTGCTGCACGCCGCGCTTGTGACGCTCTTCCGTGGTGCGGATGTAGTCGTCATAGGTAAGCCCCATGCGGTCCCACAGCGCGCGGAACTCCTGGGAAACATCGGCGGCAAACTGTTCCGGCGTCTTGCCCGCCTTGGCGGCGGAGCGCTCAATCTTCTGGCCATGCTCATCGGTTCCGGTCAGGAATCGGACATCGAATCCGCGCGTGCGCTTCCAGCGCGCCAGGGCATCGGCCGCAACGGTCGTATACGTGTGCCCCAGATGGGGCCGCGCGTTGACGTAGTAGATCGGCGTCGTCAGGAAAAACGCCGGATTCTGCTGATTCTTATTGGCTGGCATGCCGTAGGCGCTGGATACTCGCGCGTGCGGCTCAAGGTGGCGAGTCACTTCTCATCTTAGGTTTGCCCGCACCATCAGTCAATTGCAGGCCGCCCCCGCAAAGGCCTTACGATAAAAGCCATACCTTGTTGGGAGATTCCGCCATGACCGAAGTGTTGCATCCCGCCACCGCGCTTTCCGACCCTGAAATCACCGACGTCACTAAAGCGCTCAACTATGGCACGTGGCGGAAGCAGAAATCCTGGAAGCCGCTGTATATCGTCGATGCCGAGGGCTGTTACTTTACGGACGCGGCCGGCAAGCGCTATCTCGACTTTTCCGCACAACTGATGTGCGTGAACCTCGGCCACAAAAACCCCGCCGTCATCCGCGCCATTGCCGATCAGGCGGAGTCCCTGGCCTACGTCGCGCCGGGCTACACGACCCGCGCCCGCGCAGAACTAAGCCAACTGCTGCTCGAAGTGCTCCCCGAGGGCCTGACGAAATTCTTCTTCACCACCTCCGGGACTGAGGCCAACGAGGCCGCCTTCAAAATTGCCCGCATGTACACGGGCAAGAGCAAGATCATTGCGCGCTATCGCTCGTACCACGGATCGACCTCCGGCTCCATTGCCGCCACTGGCGATCCACGGCGCTGGGCTTCGGAGCCATCCTCCAAGGGGCCCGGTGTCATCTTTGGGCCGGAGGTCAACTGCTACAAGTGCCCCATCCATCACACGTATCCCGGCTGCAACATCGCCTGCGCGGACTATCTGGAACACATGATCGTCAACGAGAGCGACGTGGCCGCCGTCATCGTCGAACCGGTTGTTGGCACCAATGGCGTTCTGGTTCCGCCGCCGGAATATCTCCCGCGCCTGCGGGAGATTTGCACGCGGCACAATGTGCTTCTCATCGCCGATGAAGTCATGGCCGGCTGGGGCCGCACCGGCGAGTGGTTCGCCGTCGATAACTGGAACGTCAAGCCGGACATTCTTGTCACCGCGAAAGGCATTACGTCGGCGTATGTTCCGCTGGGGCTATGCGCCACCACCGGCGCAATCGCAGAGTTTTTTGAAGACCACTATTTCGCTCACGGCCACACCTATGAAGCCCACCCGCTGACGCTTGCGCCAGCCGTGGCGACCATCCATGAAATGCAGCGGCTGAATTTGATCGATCGCGCGAAAGAAATGGGCGCGTATCTGGGCGAGAAACTGAAGGCGCTTCAGCCGAAGCATCCTTCTGTGGGCGATGTCCGCGGTCTGGGCCTGTTCTGGGCGCTCGATCTGGTGAAGAACCGCACCACCAAACAACCCTTCAACAACATGCGGGATAAGGTGGACGGCACGGCGCTGGTCGTCGATAAAGTCGCTGCGGACATGATGGCCCGGGGCGTTTCCATGCAGGCCTGGATCAGCCATCTGGTGGCTGCGCCGCCGCTGATCATCACGCGAGAAGAGATTGATGTCGCGGTCGAGGCCCTCGATCAGGCGCTCGCCATCGCCGACACCGCTGTCACCGCATAGCACCGCGTCCTGCGAACGGCGAACGCAGAGATAAAGGCGGCGGGCTACTCCTGCAGGCACATCCCGCTGCCGGCCCATCCTCTGCCTCGCCGCAATTTTCTCTGTGACCCGCTAAGAAAACGACGCTCCAGTCGTGCGCGCGGCCCTCAGTGCACGCGGCAGACTGTCTGCGTAGCTGTCGTCAGCGAGTGCTCACCGTCATCCATCCGGATGCTTTTCACTGCATAAATCGCGCCGGGTAAATTTACCCTCTGTTGATGTTGCGGCGTTGTCAGCCCCGTATAAAGAAGGGGTTCGACGCAGGCAGCTCTCGCTTCCTGCTCCTTGTCAACAGACGATTTTCCCGGAAAGTCCTTACACAAATCGTCTTTCTTTCATCACGGTACGGGCTGCACGGTCCGGGCCGATGCGGATGCTTTTTTTAAAGGGGAGAAGTGCATGCGGTTGCGGGTCGTCTCTGTTCTGCTTTTCCTGTCCTTCGTCGCTCTCGTTGTTCGGGCACAGAATGCAATATCCACCGGCGCCATTACGGGCATCGTCACTGACACCACCGGGGCAGTGGTGCCCCACGTATCGGTTCAGCTCACGAATAACGACACCGGCAATGTCGAGACCGGCCGCACCAACGGCAGCGGATTTTTCTCGTTCCCCACGCTTCCCGTTGGCAGTTATTCCCTGCGCTTTTCCGCACCTGGGTTCAAAACCGGAATCATCTCCACTGCAACCGTCACCATTGGCAGCACGACGAGCGCAGGAATGAAGCTGCAGGTTGGCGCATCCGCCGAGCAGGTGACGGTTTCTGCCGCGACCTCTCCGTTGCTGGACCCCAGTGACTCCTCCGTCAGCACCACCGTCGATCACAAGTTGATCCGGAACCTGCCTTCCAACGGACGCAATTACACCAACTTTGTGCTGCTCACGCCGAACGTCACGGCTGACGGCGACTTTGGCAACGTAAGCTTTGCCGGCCAGCAGGCCAGCGGCTCCTCAGGCTACGCCAATGGAAACGGAACGAATTCCTTCACGGTGGACGGTGCAGCCGCCAGCAGCCAGTTTTACGGCGGCGTTCGTGGCCGCACCCGTGTCCCTTACATCTTTGGTCAGGAATCCATCCGGGAGTTTCAGGTCGCCGACAATCCATACAACGCAGCGTACGGCGGCGCCGGATCAGGATTTGTGAACACGGTCACCAAGTCGGGCACCAACCAGATGCATGGAGGAGCCTTCTACTACAACCGCAACTCCGCCACCGCAAATAACGATGCGGTCGATAAGGCGGCTGGCCGGCCCACCCCGTATAACGCCTTGTCGCAATTTGGCGCGAACGTCGGAGGCCGCATTATTCTCAACAAGCTCTTCTACTTTTTTGACTACGAGCAGTCCCGGAACAACCTGCCCACCTCGATTGTGAATACCGGAATGGCCTCGTTGAACGTCACCAGCTTCGGGCTTCCAGCCGGTACTGCCCTGCCTGCGCCCAACGCGGTCTTTCCCGCCGCCAGCCCGAACAGCAACGCACCGGACCCCAACAACCCGATCTATCTGCAACAGGTGGCGAACGCGCTGAATGTGATTCAGACCAACCTGGGAACTTCTCCCCGGCAGCAAAACGATCTTTCCTTCTTTCCTAAGATAGACTGGCAGGCGACCAGCAAAGATCACCTTACATTCACGTTCAACTACAACAAATTCGACGGGCCGGGCGATGTCGTCACCTATACGCCCGTGTCCTTTGGCGGAATCATGGCCATGAGCAATAACTATGTCCGCGACTACCACTCCAATATCCACTGGACTCGGGCCTTTACAGCGAATCTGCTGAACGATAGCAACTTCAGCTTTCTCTATGACTCGCAACAGGACACACCGAGTGGCAGAGCGCCCAGTCCGACATTTCCCACCGTCAACATTTACTCTCCAGAATTTTTTGAACTGGGAAATGCCGGCTTCTCCGATAGCCATACTGTGGAGCATGAGTACGAATTCAACGATCACGTGACGTGGATTCGCGGCCGCCACACGATCACCACGGGGTTTGACTACAATCACGACCACGTCAGAGATTTCCAGTTCGCCAACTTCCGGGGCACCTACGCCTTTACCAACCCCACGAACTTTGCCCTCGTTCACCCACTCTCCTATAGCCAGAGTGGTGGCAATCCGACCTTCCGGCTCACCGTCCCTTATTACGGATT
>JAJXUS010000100.1 GCA_021782675.1 Acidobacteriota bacterium | reverse complement strand
CGATATCGTTCGCCGGGCTGTCCCCGGCGGGCCGCTCCACGTTCGGCGCGTTGGCCAGCAACGCCTTAATCAGCGTCGTTTTGCCCTGCCCGTTGCGGCCGATCAGGCAGATCTTTTCTCCGCGCATGACAGAGGCCGAAAAGCCGCGCAGCACCTGATTGTCACCGTACGCCTTGCGGACCGTGTCCAGATCCAGAATGTGCTTGCCCGACGGGCGCAACTGGTCGAAGCGGATGTACGGGCGTTGAATGTTGGAGCGCGCCAGCTCGCTGGTCTGCAGCCGCTCCACTTCCTTTTTGCGCGAGGTGACCTGGCTGGAGCGGGTGCCGGCGGAGAAGCGCGCGATGAACTCATTCAACTGCGCGATCTTCTTTTCGCGGGCCTCGTTCTGTGCCTCCAGCCGCGAGCGCACCTGCGTCTTGGCCAGCACCATATCGTCATAGCCGCCGGTGTACGTGATGATCGTCTCGTAGTCGATATCGGCAATGTGGGTGCAGACGTTGTTCAGAAAATAGCGGTCGTGCGAGATGGTGATCAGCGTGCCTTCGCGGCGGATCAGAAACTCCTCCAGCCAGTGGATGGAGTCGAGATCGAGGTAGTTGGTCGGCTCATCCAGCAGCAGCGCCTGCGGGTTGCCGAACAGTGCCTGCGCCAGCAGCACGCGAACCTTTTGGCCGCCCTGGAGCTCGCCCATTTTGCGCTCGTGGACTTCATCGGGGATATCGAGGCCCTGCAGCAGAATGGCGGCATCGCTCTCCGCCGTGTAGCCGTCTTCTTCGCCGACAATGCCTTCCAACTCGCCCAGACGCATGCCATCGGCGTCGTCCAGCTCCGCCTTCTCGTAGATGCGGTCGCGCTCTTCGAGCGCCGCCCACAGCGTCTTGTTGCCCATCACGACCGTGTCGATCACGCGGAAGGCGTCGAACGCGTATTGGTCCTGGCGCAGCACGCCGATCTTGCGGGGCCGCGTGACGGTACCCTTCTGCGGGTCCAATTCGCCGCTCAGGATCTTCATGAAGGTCGATTTCCCCGCGCCATTCGGGCCAGTCAGGCCGTACCGGCGTCCGGGGGTAAACGTGGCGGACACATCCTCAAAGAGCACCTTTGAGCCGTACCGCATGGTGACATTGCTGACAGAAATCATAGCTACTCTGATTTTTTCACACTTCCCTGCCGGATGCGTCCTGCCGCCCAGCCCCCACCAACCCGATTTATTCTGATTGCGCTGCGCTTTCGTGCAAGTCACGGCGCGCGGCGCGCATTCCATCTCCTGAGAGGACCGAGTGGTCGTGCCGAAACCCTTGAAGCTTCGCCCGAAAGAGCAATGCCGTTGGGACCTTGTGAGCCTGGGCGAGGTAATGCTGCGGCTGGACCCGGGCGAGGAGCGCATCGCGACAACGCGCAGCTTTCGCGCGTGGGAGGGCGGCGGCGAATATAACGTGGCCCGCGGGCTCCGCCGCTGCTTTGGACTGCGCACTGCCATCGTGACGGCGCTGGCGGACAATCCCGTGGGCCGACTGGTGGAAGACATGATGCTGCAGGGCGGCGTGGATCTGTCGCATCTGCGCTGGGTGGCGCACGATGGCGTGGGCCGCACGGTTCGTAACGGGCTGAACTTTACCGAACGCGGCTTTGGCGTGCGCGGCGCCGTGGGGTGCAGCGACCGCGGCCATACGGCGGTGGCGCAGATGAAGCCCGGCGAAATCGACTGGGACGAGATCTTTGGCCGCCAGGGTGCACGCTGGTTGCATACCGGCGGCATCTTCGCGGCGCTGTCCGAAACCACGCCGCTGGTGGCGCGCGAGGCCATGGAGGCGGCGCACCGGCACGGAACGATTGTGTCCTACGATCTGAACTACCGCGACTCTTTATGGAAGTCGATCGGCGGCAAGCAGCGCGCCTGCGACGTGAACCGCGAACTGGCGCAGTTTGTCGATGTCATGCTCGGGAATGAAGAGGATTTCTCCGCCGCGCTGGGCTTTGCGATTCCAGGCATGGGGGAGGAGCCGGCCGAGCTGGACACGGCGCAGTTTCGGGCGATGATTGCCAGCGTGGTGCAGGAGTATCCGAACTTCAAGGTGATTGGCACCACGCTGCGCCACGCAAAAACCGCCACGCGCAATGACTGGGGCGCCATCTGCTGGGCCGACGGCGCGTTCTATGAGGCACGGCCGATGCCGGATCTGGAGATTTTCGACCGCGTCGGCGGCGGCGACTCGTTTGCTTCCGGCCTGATTTATGGGCTGCTGGAAGCCAGGGGCCCGCAGTGGGCGGTGGACTGCGGCTGCGCCCACGGCGCGCTGGCCATGACCACGCCCGGCGACACCACCATGGCGACACTGGCCGAGGTGGAGCGGCTGATGCGCGGGGCGGGGGCGCGGGTGCAGCGTTAGGTGGCAGCGACGGGAAAAGCAAAAGCAGGAACAACCGCAACCACAGCAGCAAAAGCAGATCCCCTGCGGGGATGACAACCAGAAGAGCAAAAGCAAAGCGACGGCAGAAGCAGATCCCCTGCGGGGATGACAACCAGAAGAGCAAAAGCAAAGCGACGGCAGAAGCAGATCCCCTGCGGGGATGACACCCAGAAGTACAACGGCAACCGCAAAAGCAACAGCAAAGACAACGGAGATTCTCGAATGAGCGCAATGGACTGCCTGCGGCGTATTCACGAAATTGGCCTGATTCCGGTACTGCGCGCTTCCTCACCGGAGCAGGCGCTGACCATAGCCGAGGCAATTCTCGCCGGTGGCGTCTGCGTGCTGGAGGTGACCATGACGGTGCCGGGCGCGATTGCCGTGATGGAGAAGCTGGCGGCCAGGCATGGCGACAAACTGCTGCTTGGCGCGGGCACTGTGCTGGACGCGGAGACGGCGCGGGCCTGTCTGCTGGCCGGGGCGCAGTTCGTCGTCAGCCCGGCGCTGAACCTGCCCACCATTGAACTGTGTCGCCGCTACGGCGTGCCGGTGATGCCCGGAGCGCTGACGCCCACCGAGATAGTAACGGCGTGGCAGGCGGGCGCGGATGTGGTGAAGGTGTTTCCGTGCAGTGCGGTCGGCGGCGGCGCGCATCTGAAGGCGCTGCAGGGGCCGCTGCCGCAGATTCGCGTGGTGCCGACGGGCGGCGTTTCGCTGGCGACCGCGGAGGAGTTCCTGGACGCCGGCGCGTACGCGCTGGGAGTGGGCAGTGATCTGGTCGATGCCAAGGCGGCAGCCGCCGGCAAGCCGGAGATCATTACCGAAAACGCGAAAAAGTACATGGCGATCGTGCGGAAGATGCGGCCAGCCCGGGCGTGATGCGAGCGGCTCGACCGGTGCGCACGGCCTCCGCTACACTGACGGGTTGCTGCAACAGCAGATTCCCTGCGGGAATGACAACAAGAAAAGCATGAGCAATACCAAGGGCAGATTTCCGGCGGAAACGACAGAAAGAAATCCCACGCGATGAACATCCTGGTTTGCCTCAAGCAGGTTCCCAAGAAGGACGCACGGCTCGCGTTGAACGAGGCGGGAACGTGGATTCGCGAGGATGTTCCGTATGAGGTGAACGAGCCGGACGCCTACGCGCTGGAAGAGGCGCTGCGGCAAAAAGAAAAGCACGGCGGGCAGGTTACGGTGCTGACGGCCGGCCCGCCGCGGGCGCAGCAAGTGCTGCGCGAGGCGCTGGCCAAGGGCGCGGATCGCGCGATCCATCTGCAGGATGACGCCTTTGCCGCAGCAGGTCCGCTGCGCACCGCCCGCGCCATTGCGGCGGCTATTACAGATGAGCGCTTCGACATGGTATTCACCGGGCTGCAGTCGGATGACTTTGGCTCCGCGCAGGTGGGCGTGCTGCTGGCGGAGTTGCTGGGCTGGCCGAGCGCAACGATCATCATTGGCATTGAGAAAACCGAGAGCGGCGTCCGCGTGAAACGCGAACTGGAGGCCGGCCAGTTCCAGTTGCTGGATATGCCGATGCCCTGCGTCCTGACCATCCAGAGCGGCATTAACAAGCTGCGCTACGCCACGCTGATGGGCATCAAGCAGGCGAAGAACAAGCCGGTCCGGCAGGTAACGCTGTTGGAAGTGGAGAGCAGCGCGGGCGAGCCATTGCAACAGATTGCGCGCCTGTACGTCCCGATGAAGCAGAAGCAGACTGAGATAGTTACCGGCACGCCGGCTGAAATTGCCCGCAAGCTGGCCGAACTGCTGCGCGACCGGGTCCGCGTGATTTAATAGAAATGCCGCGTCCCCCAGGACGCCTGACTTTCCGCGAGGAGAAGCGCAATGCCGAACCAGTTGTTGCCGCCCGAGGAACGCAATCTGACCCCTGAAGAGGTGGTCGCTTTGGATCAGCGCCGTTTCCGCGGCCTGATGCTGCAGACAATGGGTGGAATTTTTGGAATCCTCGGCACACTGCTGACGGTGTGGGCCGGCCAGGACTTTACGTACGGTCCGGGCTGGATTCATCCGATGGGTTATTACATGATCTTCGCCTTCATCATGTCTGCGGTGCTGTTGACGGTCGGGACCATCTATCGCCGGGGCACGCCGGAATTTAACTAACCCGCCTCCTCGTGCCAGTAGCTGCCGCTCGCCACCGGAGACAATAGTCAATTCCCGAAGGACTGACGGCAGCGGGTCTCTCGAATGCCTGAAACCATCCTTGTTATCGGCGAGCAGCAGGCTGGCCGGCTGAGCCGGGTTACGCTTGAAACTGTCGCGGCTGCCCGCAGCCTGGCTGCCAGAACCGGGTGGGCGGTGGAAGCCGCTCTGCTCGGAGACCACGTTGGCCCCGCCGCGCAGGAACTCGCGCAGACAGGTGTCGCAACCGTCTACGCGCTGCAGTCGCCGCAGCTAATCGCCTACACCGCGGACGCCTATATCGCCGCCCTGCGGCCGTGGATCACGGCAAAACAGCCGAAACTGATTCTCCTGCCGCACACGTATCAGGTGCGCGACTTTGCGCCCCGGTTGGCGCTGGCGCTCGAAACGACTCTGATTGCCGACGTCACCGGGTTCGTCTACGACGGAGAGCGGCCGCTCTTCACCCGGCAGATGTTCCAGGGTAAGTTTGCTGCCGACGTCGCCTTCAGCGATGCGGCGCGGCCGTGGATTGTCACGCTGCAGAATGGCGCTTTTCGAGCAGACACTGAGAATCTTGCGCCAGCGCTGGTCGAAACCGTGTCTGCCGAAATTCCTGACGATGCGATTCGCATCCATCCCCATGAGGTCTTTCGCGAAGCGAAGCAGGCGGTCGATCTCTCACAGTCCGAAGTGATTGTCGCCGTGGGGCGCGGCATTAAGGAGCAGAAAAATCTGGAGATCGCCGAGAAGCTTGCCGCGGCGCTTGGGGCGGATATCGCGGCTTCACGGCCCATCTGCGATGCCGGCTGGCTGCCGCTGGAGCGGCAGATCGGCAGCTCCGGCCAGTCAGTATCTCCAAAGCTTTATCTGGCTCTGGGCATCAGCGGCGCGATCCAGCATATTGTCGGCATGAAGGGCGCGCGCGCCATCCTTGCCATCAATAAAGATGCCGAAGCACCCATCTTTGAAATCGCCGACATTGGCGCGGTGGCCGATCTGTTTGAGGTGGTGCCGGCACTGACGGAAGAGATTCAGAAGCTCAGAGCGGGCGCCTGACTCCCTCCCCTTCAACCGGAACGGCGCAAACGGCTGAAACCCTGGCTGCGGCGTAGCATCTGAAAGAGAAGAGTCCCGATGCCTCCTGTAGCCGCCAGTGCGCCAGTTTCTGAATCTTCCGGGCTGACCGATCGTCACGGCCGTGCCATTACAGACCTGCGCGTGGCCATCACAGACCGATGCAATTACAAATGCGTGTACTGTCGCACTGGCAATGACGGCGCGCAGTATGCGGAGCTGCCGGTCGAGGAGTATCTGCGCATGGTGCGGGTGCTGGTTTCGCTCGGCATTGAGAAGATTCGCATCACCGGCGGAGAACCGCTGCTGCGGCGCGGCGTGGTCGACATGGTGGCCGGCGTGGCGCGCCTGCAGCCAACCATGCCCGCCGTCAGCGGCCGCCTGCGGCAGCCGCTGGATATTGCGCTGACGACCAATGGCCATCTGCTGGCGGAGTTGGCACGGCCTCTGAAAGATGCCGGCCTGAACCGCGTGACCGTGAGTATGGACGCCGTGGATCCGGCGAAGTTTGCGCGCATCACGCGTGTGCCCGGCAGCTTCCGGCAGGTGCTGGCCGGTGTCCGCGCGGCCCAGGCTGCAGGGCTGGAGCCCGTCAAGGTGAACTGCGTGCTGCTGCGCGGCTTCAATGAAGACCAGATCATCGAGTTTGCAAAATTCTCCCGCGACGAAGGCGTCATCGTCCGCTTTATTGAATTCATGCCGCTCGAGGAAGACCGCTCCTGGACGCCGGACTCCGTCGTACGGCTGGAGGAGATTATCGAGCGGCTGAACCGCTTTCAGCCCGTGGTGCCGCTGCCGCCGAACACGCAGAGCGAGACAGCGCGCCGCTATACCTTCGCCGATGGCCGCGGGGAGATTGGCATTATTGCGCCTGTCTCGCATCCTTTCTGCGGGCATTGCAGCCGCATCCGTCTCACCTCCGACGGCAAATTGCGCACCTGCCTGTTCTCTCAGTCCGACCATGATCTCTACGGCCTGATGCGCCGCGGCGCCGATGACGCCGCCCTGGCCGCCTACATCCGCCGTGTCGTGGACCACAAGGAAGCACGGCACCATATCGGGGAGCCGGGGTTCCTGAAACCTTCCCGCAGCATGGTTCACATCGGCGGCTGAAATTTGGCGCACCCGAGGTATTCTGTAGCTTCTTCCAGGCATTGAACGCAGTCGTTTGAGAGCATAGCGTGGCGAAGACCATCCAGTTCCCTGACGCGAAGCCGGCCGTCGAGCTGCGCACCTTTCACGAGGTGGCGCGCGCCCTCACCTCCTCGGTCAACCTTGAAGGCATTCTGAACGCGATCATGCAGCAGATGACGCGCTTCTTTGCGCCCCAGGCCTGGTCGCTCCTTATTCTGGATGAGGCGACCCAGCAGCTATACTACGGCGTCATCTCCGGCGGCGATACGGAGACCTTACGGCGAAAGCGGGTCGCGCTTGGGGAAGGAATCCCCGGATGGGTTGCGCAGCACGGCGAGCCGATGA
>JAJXUS010000099.1 GCA_021782675.1 Acidobacteriota bacterium | reverse complement strand
TATCTGCACTTTTTCCGCTAGCAGCCATGTCCGTCTATGGAGTGTGCATGCACTTGCCGGGATGCTCTACCATGCCCGCGGCTTTCTTCGTGTACTTGCCCTCCGGATAAAGCTGCAGATACTGGCGGAAAGCGTGCAGCGCGTCCGGCGTCAGATTCTGCTTGCACATGGCCATGGCGGAGCCAAACAGCGCCGTTTCGTTGACCGGATCGTACTTCAGCGTGTCCTGATAGCGCAGATAGGCGCCGCGATAGTTTCCGTTCTTGAAATAGAAATCTGCAACATTCAGATCGTTCTTAATGCGCGTCGCGGGATGCTTGTCCATCGTGTAGGTATCTTCTTTCGCCGAACCATTACGCCGCGTTTGACCCTGACCGACATCCGATGGAGGAAGATCCTGGCTGCTGGAGCTGTAACCGCCGTCTGATGGAGATTGCGGCTGTGGTTGCGCCTGGGTCTGGGCGCCGGACTGCGAGTCCTTGCTCGCAGCGGCCTGCGACTGCGCCTCAGGGAAAGGATTGTCGGCCGCCGGTGAGGTTTTCTGGCTTTTGCCGGCAGACTGCGTCGGCGCTTGCGGCGGAGCAGGCGGCGGAGCGGCATCGCCCGATGACTGCGGCTGCGTTGTGTGCTGCGCTGCCCTGGCCGCAGCTTCCGACTGCGCCTGCGGAAAGGTATTGCCTGATGGAGGAGCGGAGGCTTTGCCCTTGCCGCCGGAGTTCGCCGTTGCGGGCTGGCCGGCCGTGGACTTCTCCGCGCTCGATGGACTGTCAGCAGATTGCGCGTTGCCGGCAACCGTACCAGCCAGAACGCACCCCAAAACCACGCTGATTGCAAGCGGAAGTCTCATCGCGTCCTCCTCTTCCCTATTTTCGCGAAAATCGCGCCCGGTTTCGAGTGACGCTTCCCGAGCCTCCCGATTTCCGCTGCCGTTGCGTTGATATACTTTTCAGGATTTCCCGCAAAGATATGGGCCTCATCATTCGCTCTTCCTCCATTCACGCTGCCGGATGCTACACAACCGCTCCCATCCGGCGCGGAACGCGCATCGTGGAATACACCGGCCCGATCATCGACAAGGATGAGGGCGACATCCGCTATGAAGGCAAGCCGATCACGTATCTGTTCGGCATCGGCGACGGCACCCGTGTGATCGACGGCCATGGAACGGCCATGTTCATCAATCATTCCTGTGATGCGAATTGCGAGACGGAAGAGGTGGACGGCCGCGTCTGGATCACGGCCATCCGCAACATTGCCGCGGGCGAAGAGCTCTGTTACGACTACTGTCTGTATGACGGCGAAGAAGACGCGCCCTGCAACTGCGGCGCACGAAAGTGCCGCGGCTCCATGTTCTCTCCAGAGGAGCTGCGCCGCCGCAAGCGCCAGACGCAGTCTGCAGCGGTGACGAAGAAGAAAAAGGTTGCACCGGCGAAAAAGCAGAAGTCGGCAGACACCAAACGTGCACCCGCTCGCGGGAAAAAGATCGTCGCACGACGCCAGCAACCCGCGAAAAAACAGCGTTCGGGGTCTGGCCGATAGCCAGGTCCGCCGGCAGCCTGGCCGCCTCATTGCAGCACCCCGCGCAAGGACTACAATCAGAATTCCGGAGCTCTCCGGGCGCCTTGCAATAACACCACGGAGCCGATCGAATCCCACGATGCCCTATCAGGTTCTAGCGCGAAAATACCGGCCCCAGCGCTTTGCCGATGTCATTGGCCAGGAGCATGTGACCCGGACGCTGCTGAACGCGCTGGCGCAGGATCGCATCGCCCACGGCTATATCTTCAGCGGGCATCGCGGCATCGGCAAAACCACAATTGCGCGCATTCTGGCGATGGCCCTGCAATGCCGCACACCGCAGGACACGCCCGAACGGCCTACGCCCGAACCCTGTGGCGTGTGCGACGCTTGCAATGAGATTCGCTCCGGCAGCTCGCTGGACGTGATGGAGATCGACGCGGCCACCAACCGCGGCATCGACGAGATTCGCGAGCTGCGCGAAGGCGCGCGCTACAGCCCGGCGCGCGACCGCTACAAAATCTTCATCCTGGACGAAGCCCAACAGATCACCGATGCCGCTTTCAATGCACTGCTCAAAACGCTGGAAGAGCCGCCCGCGCATGTCGTCTTTATGATGGCGACCACCCAGCCGGAGGACATACCGCAGACCATCCGCTCCCGCAGTCAGCACTTCAGTTTCCACGCGGTTCCGTTTCAGGAGATTGTCGGCCAGCTACGCAGCATCGCTGCGCAGGAGGCCGTCGCAGCCGATGATCTGGCCTTGTCCCTGCTGGCGGAAGCGGGCGACGGCTCCATGCGTGATGCCCTGTCGATCATGGACCAGGCGATTGCCAGCGCGCCCCTGGTCGAGGGCCGGCATGTGCTGGATGGCGCACAGATTCGCTCGCTGATGGGCACCGTTTCCAATCAGGTGTTCGAGTCCATGATGGAGGCCGTCGAGCAGCGCAACGCCGCTGCCATGCTGGAGCTGGCGGCGAACCTGCTCGATGCCGGCAACGGCCCGCAGCAGATTGCGCGGCAGATGGTCCGTTTCCTGCGGAACTGCCTGATGGCGCGCATCGCCGGCGAAAAGTCAGAGCTGCTGCAAATCTCAACCGAGGAAGCGGCCCGGGCGGCGCGTGTCGCCGGCAGATTCTCGGAAGAAGACCTTACGCGCTTTCTTAACGCCATGCTGCGGACGTTTGACGATCTGGGCTATCGGCAGGAGCAGCGTTTTCACCTGGAGCTGGGACTCGTAAAGCTTGTGCACATGCAACGGCTGCTGCCGTTTGAAGAAATCTTTCAGCAGTTGAAAGGCGGCGGTGCGTCGTCCGCGCCGCGCAGCTCGGGCGGCAGCGCCCCCGCCACACAGCCGGCGGGCCGTCACGCGGCTCCGATCGCAGCAAATCCGCAGCCCGTCAAAGCCGCCCCGGACGACGCGCTGGGAGCGATCTTCGGACACGCGGCAATTGCGGAGCGTCCCGCTGCAATGTCCGCGCCTGCAGCCACCGGTTCCCCGCGCTTCAGCGCAGCACCAGAGCCCGCGGCCGTTCCTGCCACCGCAGCGCCGCCGGCCTCTGCGTCGCCCATCGCAAGCGATCCTCCGCCGGTTGTCACGCCAGCCGCTGCACCCGCAAAGCTCTCCCTGCAGCAGACAGCAGAGCATCCAGCCGAAGCCAGCGCTGTGGAAGCATCACCGGTCGAAACGGCGCGTGCGGCTCCGGAAGCGGGCGCGTCCGCCGCCATCCCCGAAGCTGCAAAATCTGCGTTGGACGCGACCGCGCTGCGCGAGGCAATCTGCGCCAAACTCGTGGAGTCTGGACAGGAAGCCGCGGCGAACCTGCTCGACAGCGGCGAGTGGCGCTGGGACGGCAGAGAACTGCAGATCGGAGTTCCCGCATCCAAAGTGGTGCTGGAGATGACCTACAACCAGCGGGCGCAGCAACTGGTCCGTGACACCTTTCGCCAGGCCAGCGGCTCCGGCAGGGCGGTGCGTGTGGAGTCGCGTCCCGATCTGGCGCCCGCAGCACCAAAGCAGCGGACGGCAGCCCCGATGGTCAACGGCGTGCGTCCGCAGGATCACCCAATCATCCGCCATGCGCAGGCGCTGTTCCACGCCGAGATCCGCAGCGTGGTTTCGCTGCGCGATTCCCGGTAACTCCCCCTTACGAGGTTTGCAACGATGGACATTGGAAAGATCAAGGAAATGATGGGACAGGCGCAGCAGATGCAGCAGCAGATGGAGGCGGCCATGCTGCAGATTCGCGTCGAGGGCTCATCCGGCGGTGGCGCCATCACCGTCAGCATGGATGGAAAGAAACGGGTGCTGGGTGTGCACGTCGATCCTTCCGCGGCTGCGCTGGGGGCGGGTGCGACAGAGCACAGCGCCGACGTGGAGATGCTGCAGGATCTGATCGCTGCCGCAGTCAACGACGCTATCCGGCGCGTGGACGAAGCGCTGAAGGGCAAGCTGTCGGGCATGATGGGCGGGGCCGACTGGCTTCGCATGCTGAATCAGTAGGGGAAGGGTCTATTTGTGGCACGTTTTGCCGAACCGCTCGATGCGTTGATCGAACAACTGTCGCGCCTGCCGGGCATCGGCAGAAAGTCCGCACAGCGGCTGTCGTTTCACATCCTGCGCACCAGCGATCAGGATGCGCTGGCGCTGGCCAACGCTATTCGCGATGTAAAGGCGCAACTGCATCTCTGCTCCGTCTGCCACAACATCACGGACGTCGATCCTTGCCAGTTCTGCGTGGCGCCCAATCGCACGCGCTCCATCATCTGCGTCGTTGAAGAGCCATCGAACATCGCCGCCGTCGAAAAGGCGCGGAGCTTTGATGGCGGCTACCATGTGCTGCACGGCAGCCTGTCACCGTTAAATGGCATCGGGCCGGAGCAGCTTCGCATCCGCAGCCTTTTGGAGCGAGTTCGCACGGAGGCGCCAGAAGAGGTGATTCTGGCCACCAATCCAACTGTCGAAGGCGAGGCCACCGCCACCTACCTGGCGCAGCAGCTCCGAGGCACGGGCGTGCGCATTACGCGCATCGCCACCGGCGTTCCCGCCGGGGCAGACATCGAATACGCCGACGAGGTGACGATGAGCCGCGCCATGGAAGGCCGACGCGAACTCTAAGCTGATCCGGAGAAATCTGTCAGGCGCGGAGACGCATCAGCAGATCCTGCGGATGCACCGGCTTCGCGAGAATTTCGAATTCATGGCCCTGTGTCCGGGCCTTTTCCAGCAGGTCGGCAGTTGCTGCCTGGCCGGAAAACAGAAGGATCTTACAGCGAGGCAACAGCCCGCGAATCTTGATCGCCGCGTCGATCCCATTCATGTCGTTCATGATGACATCGCTGATGATCATCTCAGGGCGGGTCGATTCGGCAAGTTCCACGGCTGACTCTCCGCTGTATGCAGCGGAGGCCTCGAAACCATTCCGGTTCAGAATGATCACCAGCGTGTCAGCGATTACGCGCTCGTCGTCAACTACCAGAATCTTCGGTTTCACAGGGATTCTCTTTCTTTCAGACCGTTCACTCAGGAATTATTCAGGCAGAGGAATGGCTATCACTCAAAGTGTAACCGAAATCAGAATAGAAATTGCCGCCACCCGGTTCATCTTTCAGGCCCGATCCATCGGAAAACATTACGTGTTGTCAAGCGTCGGCCATGTGATCCGATCACTCGAAAGTATGACTCTCGCCGGAGCGGGGGGTCTGCGGCGTAGACGAGACTATACCACGTTCTGTTTCCGGACAAGTTCTATCTTGCGCTTACTGTGCTGCTTCCTTCGCGCCAAAATCTGCGACTCCAGCGCGCACAATCGTATGGGCGCGCTGCCGTTCTGATACAGTCGCGGATGCCTTGGCGCCGGTCTCTCCGGGCTTTGGCGGTGTCTCCTCCGTCCACGCCCCGTAGATGCGGTTGGCGTAGGACGCAATGCCGCTGTAGTCACCCATAAAATCTCCGGTCGCGACGAACGGCTTCGTGGTCCACGCATAGTTTTTGAAGGTCTGGCCGCCGTCGGTCGAACGGGCCAGGGTCACGGTGGTTTTGCGGTTGGCGGGGTTGTTCCGCCGGTCGTAAAAGATCACCGACAGCGCCCCGCTTACGGGATCCACCGTCAGCCATTGGAAGAACTGGTCGGCGCCGTCGTGCACCGGATCACTATTGACGCGCACGGCCGGGCCCCAGTGCCGTCCGCCATCGGTCGAGCGGGCGCAGAACACATCAATGTCTCCGTTGCGATAGTCACTCCACGTGACATACAAATGAGCATGCTTATAGTCGCCGCTGTGTGCATCCACTGCAATCTGCGGAAAGCCGTTGGCGCGCTCGAAGTCCTGCACGGCAAACATGATGGGCGCGGTATGCAGAATCGAACGAGGCTTCGCGAACGTGCGACCACCATCCCGCGATGTCGTGAACTGAATTTCATCCCCCAGCGACCAGACGGCATAGAGCGTGCTGTCGCTGCCCACGGCCCCGTCAAAGCCCTCCAGCGCACCATTGTCATCGCGGGGTAGTCCGCGCTGGTGATCGATCTCGACCGGCTCCGTCCAGGTTTTACCGTCGTCGGTCGACCGCGACAGCACCATCCGGGAATCGGTCAGCGTCCAGCGCGTCCAGGCAATATACAGATTGCCGGCAAACGGCCCATGGCTCACGTCGGCCACCACGTAGGGCTTGTCCTCCATCGGGATGCCGGGCTTGACGCGCTTCAGCGACACTGTTGCGGGTGGCGCTGTCCAGGTCTTGCCGCCATCCAGGGATCGCCGGATAAAGATGCCATTGCTGCGGGTCGCATGGCCCCAGTAGTTAAATGTGCCCAGCTCGTTGAACGCAATGTAGCAGAGGATCGCGTGGCCCTTGTTGTCGTAGGTCACCGAAACATCGCCGGAGGTCTTGAAGTTCTTCGGCGCAACATCGGCCGCCGGGGTCCACGTGGCGCCTGCGTCCTGGGAATAGGCGATGCTCGCGGGAACCTGATACGCAACAATCACCTGCTTCGGATTCAGCGGATTGACGGCCACCGAGGGCTCGCTGAAATATCCGGGCGCGGTCAGCGTGGTCACCCGTGCGTCCGGTGCAGGTGGCAGTGGAGGCGCAGCTTGCGCAAGCGCGCCGGGCGAAGCTGCGATGGCTGCCAACCAGGCGGCAAAAAAGGTAACGGCGAACGATTCTTTTCTCATGCGATTTCCAACATACGCCAAACGAAAGTGTTTCCGCGAGTTCTCCGCAGACGGGCACAGCACTACCCGCCCTACGGCAGCGAGTGCAGCCGCACGCCGAAGGTGGCCAGCCGCGGTGTGCCCAGCGTCAGCACGGGAGTCTTCCCGACTTCGATGGAACGGTCGAAGATATTTTCCATCGCCCCGTAGACCTCGAATCGCCGGCCGATGGAGTGCGACACATACCCGTCGAGCTGAAAGTATCCATGCAGCAGATAGACATTCCTGTCATCGTCAAACTGGCGCCCGCTCTCGGTTCCCAGCAGGCTGGCCGTACCCCATCGGCGACTTACGGCGCGCACCTGCGCGGTGGCTGTCTCATGCGGCACCTGCGGCAGCCATTTGCCGACCAACTGCGGCTCCTGTGCAAACTGGGTTACGGTGGCGTTGGCGTACTGGTAG
>JAJXUS010000098.1 GCA_021782675.1 Acidobacteriota bacterium | reverse complement strand
AGAATTTGAGCCATTCAAACATGGGCAGGTAGTACCACTCCGGCCGCGGTAAAAACTGGGTATTGGCCGGATTGGCAATCGGCCCAAGCAGTACCGGCCGAAAGTACGCAAAGACCCCGAGCCCCGCGACCAGCAGAAGCGCAAAGGCCATATCCATCAAAACCTGCCGCGGAAAAAAGCCTTCAGGTGGAAGCTTCGGGGAGACGGGATCTTCATCGATGGGTCCGGCAGGGCCGGCCTTGCGAAACAGCGCGATGTGCACGGCGATGAAGCCAAAGATCATCGCCGGAATCAGAAAAACATGTGCGACGTAGAAGCGGGAGAGTGTCAGCGTGCCGAGTGTGTCGCCGCCGCGCAGCAGCCGGGTCAGCCATCCCCCGACCAGCGGAACCTCCCCGACGATATTTGTGCCTACAGCGGTGGCAAAATACGCCTTCTGGTCCCAGGGCAACAGATATCCGGTGAAACCCATTCCGAGGACGAGCAGCGAAAGGAACGCGCCCGACATCCAGAGCAGTTCGCGCCGGCCTTTGTAGGATCCGTAGAGAAACGTTTGCAGAAAATGGAGCGCCAGCACGATAATCATTGCGCTCGAGCCGTAGGAATGCAGGCTGCGCAAAAACGCTCCGGCCGCCACCCGCTTGGTGATATACGCGACGCTGGTATGGGCGCTTTCAGCCGAGGGCACGTAATACAGGGCCAGGCAGATGCCGGTGATGATCTGAGAGATAAAGATAAAGATCAGCCCGGAGCCAAACACATACGCCAACCGGGCGCCACCCGGAACCGGTTCGTCCAGTGAAGCATGCAGAACCCCCGTCAGCCCGGTTCTGCGATTGAACCATCGGTACAGGCGCTGGCCCCGACCCTGGCCGTTTCCAGCATGACTGTGTTTTTTCTGTTCCAAGTTGGCCTGCCTTTGTCGTCAGAGCTTAGGTGAGGGGTTCTTTGTTAGGAACATTGGAGCGGAAGTACTGGAATCGCACCAGCAGGCGGTCGCCTTCAACCTTGTACTGCAGCGAATCCATCCCGCGGGGCGGCGGTCCGCTCAGATGGCGTCCTGTTGCTGCGAACCGGCCTCCATGGCACGGACAGACAAATTCGTCCTGTGTCTTTTGCCAGGAAACGCTGCAGCCAAGGTGTGGACAGATCGCAGAGAGCACGCGCAGCTTGCCGTCACCCGCCTGGGTGACGTAGACAGCTTGTGCGGAATCCTCCTGCCGCCAGCCGTCCATCTGCTGGAAGTCGATCGTGCGCCGTACCGGCTGACCGCTCGCCAGCTCCGCCTTCAGATCGCTGATGTTGCCCACTACCGACCATCCAGCGCTCCCGCGCTGGGCGGTCAGAGGATATAGCACATATCGCAGCACCGGCACCGCCAGCAACGCGCCCATGCCCACGCTTCCTATTCCAAACAGGGCAAGAAAAAACGAGCGGCGCGTCACCTCGGGTTCCGGCTTTGAGACTGCGGGGGTCTGCTGAGACATTGATGGCTCCTTGAGCGATTCCCTTCCTAAAAGTTGAGCCAGAGTGCCATGTACAGAACGTTGTTGTCGGAGGCGTTCCGACCGGCCCCGTCATAGTTGTTGCCGGCGCCGTTGAATCGCGTGTACCCGGTGTAGGAGAGATTTATGTCGATATTTTGTACGGGCCAGTATCCCACCTGGGCGATATAGCCGCTGTTTTGCGGGCTGCCGTTGTTGCTGCCTGTTACCGGCGCCGGAGCATAGAGCAGCGCATCCGTAGTGCCGCTTGTACGAAACAGCGCACCAGTGAACTCATATTTCCCGCGTAGATGGTAGGTGCTGTCCAGCCGGAAGTTATTCAGGGAATCATGCAGATTGGCAGATCCGCCAGCAGCGTGTGTTGCTGTCAGCGTCGTCGCCTGATGGATCCACGTTCCGTGAGCATCGAGCAGGTTGGGGCCAAAGGGCCGCTCGTACTGGAAATCGATCGATGGATCCAGGTAGTGATCCTGCGGGCCGCTGATCGCTCCGGGGTAGGAGCTGACGTAGATGCCATACGTGCCGACCTCGAGATAGTTATCGCCCCATGTCTGCTGCCAGGCATCCCGCCAGTAAGGCGCAGCGATGCTGATGTTGTAAGCCGCGCCAGAACCATTGATCGGCGTGGGAGCACCCGCATGTTCCGACCGGTAGAGCGTTATGTCGGAGTAGAGATGCTGATTCCAGAACCCATATGCGCCCAGGCCCGCGACATCCTGCGCCAGAGCGCCGGCGATGATGGGCGCCGCGATCGGGCCGACCGACGAGCTGCTCGATATCCACGGAAATCCCCAGGCCGGCGTACTGTTCCAGACATCCTCAACAGTTGGATTGTTGTTTAGGTCAATACCGTACCGGAAGTCTTTTCCAAAAAGCTTCGTCTGGTCCGCGTAGCGCAGATCGCTATTGTCCATGCCGAAGTGGTCGTTCACGTGCGTGTACGTGATCTGCGCCAGCGCGCCAAATTTTGACGCGAAGGCCCCCGCCAGAAACAGGCTCAACTGCTGCGGAAATCCCGCGGTTCCGTTCTGCGTTTGCGGTTGATTGGCCTGGTACGCACTGTCGGACAAGAGGATCATCGCGGACAGCGGAATGTATTTTGACAACAGAAGATCGCGGCGGTTGCCGACCTTGTCCCGAGCCGTCATGTCCGTAAGAACATAGCCGTCCAGCTTGAACTTGCGGCCGAATGCCGTCAATTCCGGCGGGTTGGAATGACAAACGTTGCAGCTCAGGCCGGTCTGCCGCGCAAAGCTCGGGACGGCCCACACGCGGCCTGAGGTGATGAGAACTGACAGGAGTGTCATCGATATCCGCAGAACCCCCTATCGGCAAGAGCGCCACCTTTTTCGGATACTGCAACCTGCACGATCACGTTTTCCAGCGTCCGGCCCAACCCGATTTCCCACGTTCCTTCTCCTGGCGACAATGTCAGCATCGCCGCACCAGGCACAGGAGCAAGTGACGCGTACCTGTAATGGATGTGACAGCCATCACAGCCCGAAGCATTAACATCTGCTTCGATAACCCCCCGGAGAGCCATTTCAGGGATCCAGAGCCTTGATAACTGATGACCAGTCGCGGGCGTCGCGCAGAAAAAAGACGCGCCGCAGCGCGTCTTTTTGGACTTGAAAGGGGTCGACCCGATTGACTATCGGAGGGTGAAGACGCTCCGTGCGCCGCCTGCGCGTACGCGAACCAGAACGACCGGGCCAAACCGGTCGTGGGTCGAGCTCCATTCATCTACCGCCGGCGTTGCGGATGCTTGCTGGCGAGAAAGCGGTTTGCCATTCCTCTGCACGTTCCGAGCGGTGCTGTGGATGCGCAGCAGGTAGCTCGTCAGCGCACCGGAATACTGCCCGGTCGCGTCGTCCAGCGTGACAATGGTCGTCGCTCCGCGGCGGACTGCGCTCATCGGCTGGCGAAGATACTGGCCGCGTTCATACGCGTAGGTTGTCCCATCGTCGTCATAGATCAGAAAATGCGCCGCTGAAGCATCGGGAAAGATATCGAGCGTGATCTGGCGAATCGCCTGCTGCCCGACATACTGCTCCACCGGCTGGGTTGCCAGGATCGAGCCGCTGCGTACGAAGAGAGGAACGTCTTTCCAGGTGGAGGCGTCCACCGGCACCTGGACTGTCTGATGGCCGCGATAATGCTGGCCGGTCGCGTAATTCATCCATTCCCCGCCGGGCAGATAGACCGTCTGTTCCGTCGCACCCTTCGTCACAACCGGCGAGACCAGCAGCGCGTCTCCGAACATCCATTCGGAGGTCTGCGTGGCAGCCTTCTTATCCTGCGGAAACTGCCAGAATAGCGGGCGGACAAGACCGACATTGCCTTCGGTACCTTGCCGCTCATAGGAATAAATGTAAGGAAGCAGTGAGTAGCGCAGATCGATTGCGTTCTTCGCGGCGGCCTCCGCCACCGGCCCATATACCCACGGTTGCCGCTTTTCATGCAGATCGCCGTGCACGCGCATGATGGGGACGAACGCGGCGAATTCCATCCACCGGGCATAGTTCTCCGGCGTTGGATGACCGTTGAAGCCGCCGGTGTCCATGCTCCAGTGAAACTCTCCCGTGTCCAGAGCGGCCAGCATGCGGATGCGCTGAAATGCCATGGTGGGAAAACCTGTATGGATGTCACCGGACCATCCCGCATAGCCATAGCGGCTGGCGCCCAGGAAGAATGCCCGATTGATTGACCACACGCGGAGGTTCGAGTCCGCCCGCTGCCCGGTGTAGAGCATGCGTCCCATATTTAGAAACTGAAAGTTGTTGAAGACGGTGGTGCCGGAGATGTCTGCTTCATCGTTCCACCATGCCACCATGCCGGCATGGAACGACGGCAACAGATGCTGCCAGTACCAGTCGCGCGTCTGTGGCGAATTGAAGTCGAGGTCCTTCGCCATCCGGCCGGAGAAGTAATCGGGCATTGGCGGTTCGCCCGGATACCAGAGGTGGTGCTCGGTGGCGTAGGCTGCTGCCATGGTTGGCTGCGTTGTGCTGTTCGCTACGGTCAGCAGAATGCGCGGCTTCAGGATGCCCGCAAGCTTCACGCCTTCCTTTTGCATGCGCCTGGCGAAGATGCCTGAGGCTCCATCAGGAAATTTGTCCGGCGCGACATTGCCCGGGCCGGAAGTACTGTTCCAGCGCCACTCTCCGTAGTTATCTTCACCCCACGCCTTCCAGTCGAAATCCAGAATGAAGCCATCGATGGGAATCTGCCGTTGGCGATATTTGGCAACGATGTCTTCGACCTCCCGCTGCGTGGAGCCCCACTGACTATTAAGAAATCCCAGCGTCCATTTTGGCGGCAGCGGTGGCGGCCCCACCAGGCGGGACAGATTGGCCATGGTTGTCAACGGAGGACCGACGGCGATAAAGGCTTCCAGATCCGGGCGCGAATCACCCTCAAAGTCAAGGTTCGTGGGTGTTATCCGGAAATCTCCGGCCTCAGAGTCGATCAGAAGCCCATAGCGGGTTGTAAAGACAAACGGACCGCCGCTCTCGCCCTGAATTCCAGCGCGGACCTGGCCGCCAGTGTCGTGTATCAGGCCGGCCGTCGTGTCGTGCAGGCCGATGCCATGCAGTCCGTAAAAGGTATCGGTGGGTGCATGGGCCGCCAGCAACTCGTGCTGGCCGGCGTGGCGCAGCACATCTTCAGCCTCAAGAATGCGGTGCCCCTCACGATCTGACACTGAAACATCGCAGCGGGCGCCTCCACGCACCCGCACTGTCACATCCGCGCTGTGGATCACATAGCCATCACTCTGCCGGGAAATGCTCACCGACGACGGTGGACGGTAGCTGGGATCAAGGACCAGCGTGCGGGGAGACGATACGCCATCCGGCCGCGCATAGAGACGGACAACATTGTTTTCGACAATCGTCACATCCAGGATCGACGAGTTCTCCGTCACCTCAACACCATTGGAGATTGGTCGAATGCGGGTGCCACGCACGTTCTGCGCCAGAAGCGGAAGGCTTGTTGTCAGGAGGATTGCCGCAGTCAGGGAGAGCTTCGCGATGGACTTGCTGCGCTGCTCTGCGGGTGTGCGTTTGCTCATTCCAGAGGCTCCTTTGGGGGAAAGTTTTATGGGTCGAATGCACGTCACCTTACGAAGAAACTGTCGCCATATAGGAGGATGGTGCGTTTTGAAGTTCCGGCCTTCGGCGAGCCGCGCGGGAAGTTTCCCATTGCTATCAAGCTGGGACGTTTGACACACAATCAGCAGCGTACCATTCGCGTTTCCCGGCGCGCGCCGCCAGCGAGGTCAATCGGCACCCAATCTCCGCCTGGTGAACTGTGTTGCTGTGGAGATCGGCGCACCTTGGAACGGACCTGAGGGGATCCCTCCTGTTCGACTGGATCAGGAATATGAGACGATCCTCGTATTCCTGAACGGGGCGAAAAAAATGAGTACCGATCTGAAATTGAACGCCAAAACCACCGCGCTGATTTTGATCGACCTGCAGAATGCAATCCTGAGCCGCGACACCAAGCCATACACCGCCGCCGATGTTGCGTATCGGTGCCGCACAATGGCCCAGGCCTTCCGGGACAAAGGCGGCACGGTGGTTTACGTGCGGGTTTCACTCGATCAGTTCCTGTCGCTCCCGGTCGATGAAGCCATGAGCTTTCCAAGAGAACTGCCTGCTGGCGCTGGCGAGATCGCCGATGCAGCCGGCATGAAAAGCGGAGATTTACTGATCAGCAAGCGCCACTGGGGCGCATTTGCTCAGACAGCGCTCGAGCAGGAGCTGCGGACTCGCGGGATTGACACCGTTGTACTGGCCGGGATCTCGACCAACATTGGTGTTGAAAGCACACTGCGCCAGGGCACGGGACTGGGGTTTTCCTTTGTAACGGTAGAGGACGCCTGCAGCACGTTCTCGTCTGAAATGCAGCAATTCGCCTTCAAAATGATCTTTCCTCGGTTGTCGCGAGTTCGCACCACGCAACAGGTGCTGGAAGCTCTGGTCTGAGCTCCGGCGCCCTCCCGAGCCCGCAGCGGATCGTGCCGTCTGCGATCTACATCAGCGCCGCCGGAGGCCGTATCATACAGGCTGCTGAAATATCCGAGGGTTTCGCATCCCTGGCTCACGGAACAATTCGTATCCATACCGGCTTTGGAGGAATATGCAGATTCGCCCCTTCTCTTCGCGGTTTTTTCTGCTCTTCATAGCTGCCCTGATCGCGGCAGCCCCCGTACATCTGAAGGCACAAGCCACCCCCCGCGCACAAGCGGCGGCGGATCGCCCGTGGATGAATCCGAAGCTGCCCCCGGAGCAGCGCGCCGAGATGGTTCTGAAGCAGATGACGCTCAATGAAAAGCTGGCGCTGTTGCACGGCAATGGAATGCCTGGCGTTCCCCAGTGGTCCATGCCCCTGACGGCTCTTGCAAACGGCGGCGCAGGGTACGTCCAGGGTGTTCCGCGGTTGGGAATTCCCCCACTCATCATGAGCGATGCGGCCTACGGGGTTCGCGGGAGTGGGGCGAACGGCCGCTATTCGACCGCCATGCCCTCAAACCTGGGCGCTGCCTCCAGTTGGGATACCAAATCCGCTTGCTCATACGGCACGGTGATCGGCCAGGAACTGCGCGCCCAGGGTTTCGATATGACACTCGGCGGAGGCGTGGATCTTGTCCGCGACCCGCGCAATGGACGGACGTT
>JAJXUS010000097.1 GCA_021782675.1 Acidobacteriota bacterium | reverse complement strand
TCTGGCTGGTCTGCCCTATCGAGTTTGACGGATAACAATGGCCCTAGAAATTGCTCGTCCGAGATATGAGTGTTCGTGCCTTCCAGTATGCGCATCAGGTCATACGGCTGATTGATGACCGCATGGTGCGTGGACATTCCCCCTTCAAGGTGAAACTGGTTAGTGAAGTAGTTGTTCATCGTGCCGGTCCAAGAGCCAATGTCCGAAGCATGATAGGTGCCGAGATCAAGCCCGTCATAGTAGGTCCACGCCGCGCCGCCGCCCGAGAGCGTGATGCCATTGATCCTGTCGGCGAAGTAAGAAGCCTGTGCGGGAGTCATCATCTCCCATGAAGCTTGAGCTGTGAGCGGATCGCCGCCGTCGCGCACCCAGACGCTGCGAAATTCGGATTCGGTCATCGGCCAGTCGGTTGACCATGTCGAGGAGTTGGCCGCGTATCCATACACGCTCGATGGAATGATCTGATCCGGGCCACCGATCACGACACCCGCGCCGTCCAGTCCTTGAATCGTAAAGTCGGATACCGGGAAGTGCGTCCACCCGGCGATGAGCAGCCCCTGCAAGCCGGGACCGGTGCGAGCCACACTTCCCCCGCTGTAGTCGTACATATTAGGTCCAATGATGAGGCCGCCCCTGATACTGCTGCCCTCGTTGAGCCCGAACTCGTTCTCCAGCGCAGCGGAGTTGTGGACAAACATGATCGCAGGCGTCGCCTGCACGGCGGTAAGGTTCGATGACCAGCTGCCGCTCACCACGTTCAGAACCGAAGGGTTGAATCCGTTTCCGATAGCGTTCGAGGCCAATGTGATTGTGTTGCTTGATCCGAGTTGATTCACAGCGGAAATAGCAATGGGCGTCGTGTTCGCGCCCCAGTTCAGCGTCATGCCAGCGGCAAGCCCTTTCACGCGCAGTACGTTGGTGATGGTGCTGCTTCCTGGGGTGGTGTTCCCAACCGTCCACAGCGTTGCCGGACGTGCAAGCTGGAACGTGTTCGCGGTCGTACAGGGAGAAGTCGGGTAAACGCATGTGACATAATTGACCGGCCCGACGCCAGTTCCGCCCACCCGCATTCCGGCGGCAAGACCTGCAGGCAGCCCCCCACTTACCGTCACCACTGTGCTGCCAGCGGTCAGCGATGTACTGTTGATCGAAAGATAGCCGGGGCTTGGGATCATGTCTTTGAGGATCGAGCCGGTCAGAACGAGCGCAGTCGGCCTGTCAACCACCGCCGGCGTGTACTGCGTGTAGGTGCCTTTCTGGCAGAGCGTCACTTCGGTCGTGCTTTGCAGTGGCCCGGCCTGTACTGCTGCGGTGATGGCAGCGCCGATATCCGTCCCGCCGTGGGCCACATCCACCCAAAGATAATCTTCGGCACACACGTGGCCTGCGAGCCGACGCACCTCTTCGACAGAAGCGGCGTTGGCCGCGGCCGTGCGCGAGTCGCCCGTCCCGGAAACAAGCTGCGATGCCGCCAGCGCGCCCAGATTCTGCAGCGCCGTGGCCGCTGTCGTCGCTCCCGTTCCGCCAGCGCTCAGCGGAACCATGCTGGTGCCGCCAATCGACGCGCCATCGGCGGTGTAGTAGGCGATCTGCCCCGTGCTGCCCGCGACCACCGTTCCCGATCCGCCCGAGCCGCAGGCCGCGCCGGTATTGGTAATGTAGCCGGAGTTGTCGATCTGCAGGCAGTTGTGACCGCTTACCGCGGCCAGCCCCGGAAACGCAATCGCATTCGTGCCCGTGAAACTGGCGTAGAGCGTGCTGCTGTTGCCCCCGTAAACCTTGAAGCTGCTGCCCGCGCCGCTTTCGTAGTTCACCCGCACCGCGCCCGACGCATTCGAAGCATTGATGTACGTGTCGCCGCTGTTTGTGCTCTGGTAGGCTTTGAAGCTGTCCAGCCCTCCCACCGCCGAGTTCAGCGCCCAGTTATTGCTCTGGTCCTTCACCATGTACCACTGGCTGTTGCCGTTGAAGTCCTTGTAAGTGAACGAGCCTTTCTGGCTGGCGGTAAGTCCGGGCCATAGATAGTAATCCACCTCCGCATCGGCGTTGTTGCGCACCGTCATCGTGCCGGTAGATTGTGCCGCTCCGCCCACCTGCAGCGTGCCGTTGAACTGCGCGTTGCCCGCGTTGTTGATGGTGGCTACCGTCGAAGAACTCGCCCCGCCCGAGCCGATCACCACTCCGCCCGTACCCGCGTTGCTCGACCCATTCAGCACCACCGCGCCCGTGCCCGCGGCATTGATCACCGTCTGATTGTTGGTGCTTGACTGCCCGTTGTTGTACTGCCCTGCCGAGAACCGGTTAACGTTGTTCAGCTCGTCCAGAATCTGGTAGTACTGCTCGCCGGCCGTCGCGTCTGTTAATCCCATCGTCCAGCGATAGCCGGAGTCGGTCTGATAGCGATCCTGCAAGCCCCGCTCATTTCCCGCGCCGGTGCCCAGGCGGTAGTGATTGATCACGGTGGCATCCTGCTGGCTGCCGTACCAGTCGCCGTTCAGCGCGTTAAAGCTGCGATGAAATGTATCCAGAAAACTGTTCCGCGTGCCGTTATCCGTCAACTGCCCCGTGAACATGGTTCCGCCCGTGATCCAGTTGTTGTACGCGCTGCCCGCGTCGGCAACCACCTGTTTCGTCGAGTTTTCGTTGCGCAGCCCTACTATCGTGTTGTTCTGCGCGTTCGATCCAAGGTGCAGCGCAGTGCCGCACCCCTCCACATCGCCGCCGGTAAACGTGTTTCCATCTCCCTGCTGCAGGTTGATGCCATAGGTCCCCGCGATCGGGCTTCCGTTGGCCGTAGGACAGTTGATGTGCAGCCGCACAAACGTGCTCGCATTCACCCAGTCGGTAGTCGCGGAATTCGTCGCCTGGTGTCCGACAGCGTTCACCGCCGTCTGGAACCCGCTCACCTGCACATCCATAAAAGTGCCGCCCGTGTAGTTGCCAGTTCCATCCAGCGTCATGCCCGTCTGGTTGGCGTTGCCCAAAAGGTAGAGGCTCTCCAGATCCAGCTCCTGGGTGCGATACGCCGTCAGCCCCTGCGCGCTTGCGTTCGCGGCAGCTGTCGTATTGATCACCACGTTGTCCATATGGAACCCGGGAGTATCGACTGCGTACGTGGCGTCGCCCACCTGCACCATCGCGCCGGTTCCCGAATACGCGAAGACCGTTCCGCCGGTGCTGCCGCTCGCCTGACTGCCGCCGCGCAACGCGCATCCGCGCAGCGCCACGTTGCGCGTTCCCGCCGCGACCACAATCTGGTTTGCCGTTGCGATCGTAGCGCAGGGCAATAACAGCGCGGTATTTCCGGTGGAGAGGTTGAGATTCGCCGCCATCCCGAGCGTCCCCGCAAAGTTGCGCGCGTCGCAGGTGCCGCCATACGTGGCATCCACGGCGTTCACGCATGCCTGCAGCCTGGCTCCGAAGTCCGCCCCCGCAAACTGATCGGCGCGCAGTACCATGCCCGGCCACGCATTCGCCGCCGCCGCATCCACGTAGTGCTTACTCGCCGCCTGCATTTCCTGTGTAGGATCGCCATTCACATTCAGCACCCCGGTCATCGTGCCCCCGGAGAGCGGCAGCGCCGTCGACACCTGCGAATCCACGTAGTGCTTATCCGTCGCCTGCAGCGGCTGCGACGGATCGCCGTTCAGAAACAGCGGCCCCGTCAGGCTTCCCCCTGAAGCCGTCAGCAGGCTCTGCGTCAGCTCCGACACCTTCTGGTCCACGTAGGTCTTGCTCACCGCCTGCACCGCCTGCGCCGCCGGCATCACCTGCGTGCGCACCTGCGCTAGCGTTGCCTGCGTCGCCGCCGGCACCACCCAGTACTCCGTGCTCGTGGAACCATCGCTCATGTAATAGACGGCGGTGTAATACAGCCCTGCCGGCGTCGCGCCCTGGTTCGGCGCCAACTGCACGCTCACAAAACCATCCGCGGTGATGCTGCTTGTCAGGCTATCGGCCGCAACCGCCTGCCCCTCCGCGGTAGTAAACGCCGGCCACTTCACCACCAGCGTTCCCGCGCCTGTCTGCCCGTTCGCCAGGTACACCGTGCCCTGCACCGTCGTCGTCGCAATGCCCTGGGCCATCGCGGCGGCAGTCGCCATCATCATCAGCACCGCAATTCCCAGCGCGTGCCGCACTCTCTTCGCCCCGCGCGAAGCCGTTCTCTCTGTGAGCGTCATCGTGCCTTCCTCATGCCCAAATAAAAAACGGCGGCTCCGTGAGGAGTCGCCGTTCAGATTGCTCAAAACTCAATGTCAAAAAGAGCAGAAGCCCCGCACCACCGCGGACTTCAGTCCTCATACGTTGGCGGCCCGCTGTTCTTAGCGGCGCGCCCGCTGCGCTGCATCTTCAGCCTGGCAGCGATCCGATCTCCCGCGCGCTGTCGCGGCGCCATCCATGCGCCCTTGCGCCTGCAGCTGGGAGATTTGTTCTTAGCTTAGCCGAAGCATAGGAAATAGCCTGCAAACCATGGCGCCGGCGTCTCCGGCGGCGACGCGCGGCTACTGCACTTTGAACGCCTTGTCCACAATCGCATTCGGCTCGCGGCCCGCCGGCAGCAGCGTAAACAGCGACTGCAGCGCCGTCCGCACCACCGCTACGTCTTCCGAGCGGGTGTCCACCACAAACAGCAGATAGCTGTTCGCGGAAAAGGCCAGCGCCGCGGGACCATCGCCCACATGCACCGATCCAATGCGCTTGCCGTCGTCGATCGAATAGATCGTCACATACTGGGAGCGCTGGTTGGCCACATACAGCAGCGCATTGTCGCGCGACACCAACCCTCGCACCGGCTCGTCGCCCATCATGTAAGCGCCGCCCACGTCATTGGTGCTGGTCACAACTTCCGAGATCGTATCGGAGTTTGCGTTGGACACAAACAGCTCGCCGCCGTCCGGCTTCAGCGCCAGGTTCACCGGCGCCCGGCCCACATCCATCCGCGCCTCCAGCCGATCCGGCAGCGCAGCAGGATCGCCGGCCCGCGCCAGAGCAATCGCCATCACCTGGTGACCGCCCGCGCAGGGCACAAATGACTTGGAGGAATCGGGCAGGATCACCGGCTCGCCCGCACCCGGGCAGCCCTCAAACACCGCCCGCAACGCCCGCGTCCTGGCATCGAAGATCGTCACCGAATTTCCGCCCCGGTTCGCCACCACCAGCGTCTTGTCGTCCGGCGAAAGCACTGCGGCGTCGGGCTGCTCGCCGGTGCCAAGCTGCGCCACCTCGCGCCGCGCCTTCAAATCGATAATCGACACCGAGTTCGAACCCGAGTTGGCCACATACGCCAGCGCCCCCTCGTTGTCCACGTCGATTGAAACCGGATCGCGATGCAGGGGAATCGTCGCTGCCACCGCGTTGCGCTCGGCGTCGATCACCGTCAGCGAGCCCGTGCCCGCCGCCGTCCCCGCGTTCACCACGTAGATCTCGTTGCGCGTCGGGCTGGCCGCCGCCGCCAGCGGATGCTGCCCCACCGCGATCTCGCGATCCACGCGCACATTCACCACGTCGATCACCGTCACCGTGCCGCTGCCGCCGTTGGTCACATACGCGTATTCGCGATAATTCGCCGGATACTGCGGAAACTCGCGCGGCTTGCACCCGCTCACCAGCAGCGCCGCCGCCACTGCGCAGAGTCCCGCCGCTCGCCCTTGCCACCGTGTACGTTCCAATCTCATCTCACTGTGCCGCGGCGGCCACATCAATGCCCCTGGGCAAACGGCGTCCCACCACCGGAGCGATCTGCTCCAGGTCGTTCATCATGCTCGCAAACTGCGCCGGGTAAATGGACTGCGGACCATCGGAAAGGGCAATCTCGGGATGGTCGTGCACCTCCACCATCACCCCGTCGGCCCCGCAGGCCACCGCCGCCCGCGCCATCGGCAGCACGCTGTCCCGCCGCCCCGTGCCGTGGCTGGGATCCACCAGGATGGGCAGATGACTCACCCGCTTCAGCGCCGGAACAATGCTCAGGTCCAGCGTGTTGCGGGCGTGGTCGCTGAACGTCCGCACTCCCCGCTCGCACAGAATCACCTGGTAGTTGCCCTCGCTCATCACGTACTCCGCCGCCATCAGAAACTCTTCCAGCGTCGCGCTCATTCCGCGCTTGATCAGCACCGGCATGCGCAGCCGCCCCGCCATCCGCAGCAGCGAAAAATTCTGCATGTTGCGGGCGCCAATCTGGATCACGTCCGCCCACTCCGCCGTCCGCTCCAGGCTCTCCACATCCAGCGCCTCGGTAATGATGCGCATCCCAAAGCGATCCCGGATCTCGGCCATGATCTTGAGCGCCTCCAGCCCCAGCCCCTGAAAGGCATACGGCGAGGTGCGCGGCTTGTAGGCGCCGCCGCGGAAAAACTGCGCACCCGCCTTGGCCAGCGCCTCGGCAATCGCAAACGCCTGCGTCCGGTTCTCAATCGAGCACGGCCCGGCCACAATCGCCAGCTCGCGCCCACCAATCGTGGCATCGGTGCCGGCAAAACGTACCACCGTGTCTTCTTCCTTCACATCGCGGCTGGCCAGCTTGTAGGCCTTGGAGACGCGGATCACCTCCGCCACCCCGGGCAGCGACTCCAGGTTGCCCCGGTCCACCTCGCCCTGGTTGCCGGTAATGCCGATGGCCGTGCGCTGCGCCCCCGGCAGCGGATGCGGCCGGAAACCCAGTTGCTCAATGTGCTCGCAAACCGCCTGGATCTGCTCCGGCGTGGCCTGCGCTTTCATCACCACCAGCATCGCACTTGCCCTCGAACACACAGTCTACCTGCGCCTTACCGCCCACCGCAATTTCAGGCAGATGAAGGGAACGGGCTTCAGCTTGAGGGGCATGGGCCTTAGCTTGAAAGGTACAGACTTCAGCCTGAAGGGTACGGGCTTTAGCCCGTACATGCAGGACCGGCGGAGGCGGGAGGCATCCCCGCAACACGCCCCGCCCAGCACGGTTCCTCACGCCCGGAAAAACCACCCTGCGTTATAATCAATCTATGCAGCCTCTCTCCATCGCCGCCTCCATCGCGCGCGCATCCGCGGCGGCCGCGGCTGCGGCGGCTCCCGCCGCCTAGACACCCGCTTCACCTCATCCCATCTCAGCTTCCACCCCGAGCACGATGACCCCGTGATGCCTTGGCTTCCCCGGTCCCCGGTTCCCTCGGTCTCTATGTTCCCTTCGCCTTTACACTGGAGTCATCATGGAAGAGTTTTCCCGCATTCAGCGACTGCCCGCCTACGTCTTCAACATCACCGGCGAAATGAAGATGGCCGCCCG
>JAJXUS010000096.1 GCA_021782675.1 Acidobacteriota bacterium | reverse complement strand
CCCCGCAGCCAGCGACAGCCACAGAGCGTCTGCCGGCGCGATTCGCGGCCGCAGCAGCAGGCTCATATACACGCCGGAGTCCGGCTCCGAGTGCCAGCGATGCGCACCGCGGCCACGGCCCGCCGTCTGCTCGCTGGCGATGTAGACCGATCCTCCCGGCGCGCCGGTCGCACCCTCCCGCATGGCGTAGGTGTTGGTGGAATCGATCGTCGCGAACACGTGAACGTTGCCCGCGAAGATGGTGGCTTGCAGCGCGCGATCCAGCGCGGCTGCATCCAGCGGGCTAGGCATTGTCCCGCGCAGCGCGTGCGGGAGAGATCCGCATACTCAGGTCAACCGCGGCCACTGAATGCGTCAGCGCGCCGACAGAGATGAAGTCCACGCCTGCTTTCGCATACTTGCGCACCATGGCCAGCGTCATGCCGCCGGATGCTTCAATGGGAATCTTTCCCGCGCGCTGGCGGGCCAGCTTCACCGCCTTCGCCACTTCCTTCGGCGTCATGTTATCCAGCAGCAGTGAGTCCGCGCCGCCGCGCAGCGCATCTTCCAGCTCTTCCATGGTGCGGACCTCGACGCGAATCTTCTGGCCCGCGCGACGCCGCTTCCTCGAGCGCGCCAGCACCTTCTGCACGCCGCCGCCCAATTCAATGTGATTGTTCTTAATCAGCACGCCATCGGCGAGATCCATGCGATGATTCTGACCGCCGCCGCAAAACACGGCGTACTTGTCGAGCAGCCGCAACCCCGGCACCGTCTTGCGCGTGTCCAGAATGACAGCGCCGGTGCCGCGCACCGCATCCACATACCGCCGCGTCTCTGTCGCAATGGCGCACATGCGCTGCAGCAGGTTCAGAATGACGCGCTCGCAGGCCAGCAGCGTCCGCGCGTCGCCCTCGATGAATGCGATCGTCTGCCCCTTGCGCAGGTGCACGCCGTCGAAGATTTCCGCACTGCGGATAACATGGCAGCGCGTGCCGCTGGCTGGATGCAACCGGCGGTACACCTCGAGAATGCGCGGAATCGCTTCGCATCCGGCCAGAATGCAGTCCTGCTTGGCCAGCACAGCGCCGGTTGCGGCGATGTTGCGCTCCAGCGCCAGACGCGTCGTGGTATCGCGCGTCGCCTGGTCCTCGACCAGCGCCTGCTCCAGGATGGCCGTAACCTGCCGGCTCTTCCAGTCCATGGTGACCGCCTATTTCCGTGGTTCTGCCAGCGCTTCCAGCGCAGCATTATCTTTTTCAATCAGCACGGTCAGTTCCTCTGCCCGCGCGCGAAGCCCGGCCACCACCTTCGGCGGTGCCTTGGCAAGAAACGCCTCGTTGCTCAGTTGCGTCTGCTTGCTGGCCATCTCGGTGCGCAGCTTTTCCAGCTCCCGCGTCAACCGCTGCCGCTCCGCCACCGCGTCCACCTGGATGCGGGCGACAATCCCAATGTCGAATCCGACAAGCGCGCGGCCTTCGCCAGCCGCGATGGGTGCATCCTGCAGCGTGATCTCTGAAACTCTCGCCAGGCGCTGAATAATCTCCTCGTTGCCGGCAACCACTGCGCGCGCAGCCGAGGCCGGCGTCGCCAGCAACGCGACCGCCTGCTTTTCTTCGACGCCGCGATCTTTGCGCAAGCCCCGCACCGCAACAATCAGCTCCTGCAGCGCTGCCATGCGGGCTTCATCCGCTGCAAACATCTCCCGCTCGACTGGATACTCCGCCAGAGCAATCGACTTTCGCGGCGTAGCACCCTCATGGAAGGCATGCCATATCTCTTCGGTCAGAAACGGCATGAATGGGGCCAGCAACCGCAGCGCCGATTCAAACACATGGAGCAGTGCCCGCATTGCGTCTGCGGCAACCTGCGTCGATTCCCCCTCGGCAACATTCAGCCGCAGCTTGACGATCTCGAGATACCAGTCGCAGAACTCGCCCCAGAAAAACTGATAGACCGCCTGCGCCGCGTCATCGAAGCGGTACGCTGCCAGCGCGCGGTTCACCGTCTCCGCACAACGATGGAGCCGCGACACAATCCAGCGCGCCTCAATCGTCTGCCGCTCCCAGTCAATCCGCGTATCCTCTGCCAGAGGCGCGGCTGCAATGCCTGCCTGCCGCGCCCGATCCATCTGAAGAAAAATAAAACGCGCCGCATTCCATATCTTGTTGGCGAACGCGCGGTTGCCCTCCGTACGCGCCTCACTGAAAGCGATGTCAGTTCCCGGCGACGCCATGGACGCCAACGTAAACCGCACAGCATCCGTCCCAAAACGGCTGGTCAGTTCAATTGGATCGATGACGTTTCCTTTCGTCTTCGACATCTTCTGCCGGTCGGCGTCGCGCACCAGCGCGTGGATATAAACCTCGCGGAACGGCACCGCCTCCTCGAGCGGCCGCGGCGAACCGTCCGGCAGCGGAACCTGCTGCATAAAATGGCAGCCAAGCATGATCATGCGCGCGACCCAGAAAAAGAGGATGTCGAACGCCGTCACCAGCAACTGCGTGGGATAAAACGTAGCCAGGCCGGGTGTCCGGGTGGGCCAGCCGAAGACTGTAAACGGCAGCAGGCCCGAGGAAAACCAAGTGTCGAGCACGTCTGTTTCCTGCCGCAGTTGCACACTGCCACACGCACTGCAGGCTGACGGCGTCTCCCGCGCTACCAGCACCTTGCCGCAGGCTTCGCAGTACCATGCTGGAATCCGATGGCCCCACCACAACTGCCGCGAAACGCACCAGTCGCGGATGTTGCGCATCCACTCGAAAAAGACCTTGCGGTACTGGTCGGGCGTGAAGCGGATCGCTCCACCCTCGACCGCAGCAATCGCCTTGTCCGCCAGCGGTTGAATCTTGATGAACCATTGCGTCGAGAGCCGAGGCTCCACGACCGATTTGCAGCGCGAGCACTTGCCGACGGCGTTCGCATGGTCGCGCGCCGCCACCAGAAACCCCTGCGCTTCAAGGTCCGCAACGATGCGTTTGCGCGCTGCAAAACGGTCCAGCCCCGCATACGGCGCAGCCGCATCGTTCATGCGCGCATGCTCATCCATCACCGTAAGAGACGGCAGCGAGTGCCGCTGTCCGATGGCGTAGTCGTTCGCGTCGTGGGCCGGCGTCACCTTCACTGCGCCCGTTCCAAACGCAGGATCCGCCCACTCGTCGGCAAGCACAGGAATCTCGCGCCCGAACAGCGGCAGCCGCAGCATCTTTCCAACCAGGGCGCGATAGCGCGCATCTCCGGGATTCACCACCACGGCGACGTCGCCCGCCATCGTCTCCGGACGCGTTGTCGCAATGGTCAGGCTTCCGCCGCCATCCGCCAGCGGATAGCGAATCTCGTAGAGCTTTCCCTGCTGCTCCTCGTGCTCCACCTCAAGATCGCTGATCGCCGTCAGGCAGCCCGGGCACCAGTTCACGATGTAGTTGCCGCGGTAGATCAGCCCTTCTTCATACAGGCGGACAAAGGCCTCGCGGACCGCCTTCGTCAGGCGCTCATCCATCGTGAAGTATTCGCGCGACCAGTCGACGCTGGCGCCCAGCCGCTTCATCTGCTCCAGAATCGCGCCGCCGTACTCGCGCTTCCACTCCCACACGCGCTCGACAAAGGCTTCGCGGCCAAGCTGATGGCGGGACGTTCCCTCCGCCGTCAGCCGGCGCTCCACCATCATCTGCGTGGCGATGCCGGCGTGGTCCGTCCCCGGCACCCAGAGCGCGCGATCGCCGCGCATGCGGTGCCAGCGGGTCAGAATGTCCATCTCCGTCTGGTTCAGCATGTGGCCGATGTGCAGCCGCCCGGTGACATTCGGCGGAGGCAGCAGCATGGTGAACGGCGGGCGTGGCGGCTCGTCCGCCTTCGGCGTGGGCACCGCAAACAGATTCTGGTCCACCCAGAATTCGGCCCACTTATCTTCAATTTCTGTTGGGCTATAAGCTTTAGGAAGGTCGCGCGGCATGGCTTATCAAGGGGTTGGGGGCCGGTTATGCCGCCAAATCTCACGATAGCATAGCGAGCGCACAGCGCCCGCGAGCGTGGTTCGCACGCCTCCGCTCGCACAGAAGCAAGACGGGCAGCCGAAGCCGCCCGTCCACTGTTTCCGCACTGCGCGCTACCAGAGCTTGTGCAGCCCTTTCTTCTTTTTGTGCGCGCTTGAAGACTCCTGCCCGGAAGTAAACTTGGGCGCCTTCTGCTTCTTTTTCTTCTTCCCGTTCGCTGCGGCGGTCTCTTGCTGAGGCATGGCCGAGGCGCGCGCGGCCTCGGGCACATCATTCACCTGCGCAGGGGCTGAGGCAGCATCCGTGCTTGCGGGAAGCGGCGTGCTGTTCTTTGGCGCTACCTTCTTCAAACCGCCGTTATCGGGCGCTGCCGATGGCCACACCCCCGGCTGTCCGCTGGTGGCGGCATCCGGCTGAGCCGCAGCGGGAGTGCCGGCTTTAGGAGCCGTTGCCCCGGCGCCTACCGGAGGCTGAACGGCCTGCGGCGGTTGCGGTGCTGTCTGATTCTGATCGACGGTCCCTCCCTGGACGTTATCCCCTCCCACGTCATTGAGCTGCAGTGAATTTGCCGGCTGTCCGGCGGAGGGGGGTGCCGAAGTGGGCATCCCCGGCAGCGGCGCATTATTGGAGAGCAACGGCTGGGCGGGGACCCGGTTCGACAGATACGGCCGCGAAGGCGCCGGTTTGCCATCGGGCTTCTGCGCCCAGCTTATGTCGGCGAGGGTTTCTTTTACGATGGAAGGCGCCAGCACCTCTGTGGTGTCGGCCACGCTCGGATTGCCAACCCGCGCCGCCTGCACCGTAGAGGGGCGCGAGGTAATCAGCAGGAATGCTTTGTATTTCAGATCAATGGGGGCGCGGCTCTGCTCAATGGCAGCGCTGTCCGCCACCGCCTGCTCGGTGGGCTGCGGGACGGGCAACCCCATCGCCTCCAGCCGGTCGCGCGCATCATCGGCGTGCGGCATCATCGGATATTCAAGAATCACGCGGTCATACGCCTGCTGGGCCCGATGCACGTAGAGGGCATGCAGCCGCTCCTTGGCCGCCGCATCCAGCCGCAGCGATTGAATGCTTTTGGCCTGGGCGGCATAGCCGTCTCCCACATCAATCAGCGCCTCATCCACGCGGCTGTACAACGGGTAGCTGTCGATGATCGACTGCAGGCGCGCGCCGGCCGCCACGTAGTTCTGCTGCGCCTGATAGAAGGAGCCGATCGTGAATTCGTGATCCCCCAGCACCTCCTGCACTTCGCGGAGCTTCTGCCGCGCCTGTGGAATCAGGCTGGAATCGGGATACTGCAGAATCATTGCGCGGTACTCTTCTTGCGCCCGAATGGCATTTGTTGGGTCGCGGTCCGGCTTCTGCATCTGCTTGTAGTAAATGTCGGCCACCTTCATCTGCGCTTCGGCCGCTTCCGGCTTGTCCGGGAAAAAAGTGATGAAGTCCTTGTATTCCTGCTCCGCCTGCTGCATCGCGGCAGAACCGCCTTCTTTGTACCAGGTATCTCCGATCGCCAGCTTGGAGCGCATCGCGTATTCCGAGTCTGGATAGGTATTCAGCAGCGTCTGCAGATCAAGCCGTGCAATGTCGAACTTGCCCTTCTTCAGGGCGCGCATCGCCCGGTCGAACAACTCCTTATCCGGCTGATTGGAGGCAACGCTCGCCAGCGCATCGTCTTTCTGCGAAAGCGGCTTGGTCTTGCGGTGAAAGATGCCCGCGTGCGCCGTTGCGCCGCTGATGACCAGCAGCAGACAAAACGCGGACGTACGCGATGCGTGCAACGCAATCTGAGACTTCATTTACCTGACCCTCCGCAGACCCTTCTCGCGCGTGCTTCCGGCGGAAGGTCTGCGCTTCTCCCGCCCCGGCGAACCTTTGCTGCGCGCTGTGCCTCGCGGCGCTGCCTCTCCGGCAGCCGCTCGCGCCGCTGCCAGCAGCCGGCGTGCATTTTCCTGCGCACGGCCGTCACCGAACACGGCACTCCCCGCCACCAGCAGTTCCGCACCGGCCTGCACCACGCCGCTTACCGTATCGAGCGCGACCCCGCCATCCACCTCTACGCGATACGACAGTGCCATTTCATCGCGCAGCGCACACAGGCGCCGTATTTTCTCGAGCGAGAAGCCAATGAAGCTCTGCCCGCCGAACCCCGGATTCACACTCATCACCAGAACGTGATGCACCATCGGCAGCACATCCAGCAGCAGGTCGACCCGCGTCGCCGGATTGATGACGACCCCCGCCTTCATGCCGTGCTGGGCAATCAGCTCGAGCGACCGATGCAGGTGACGGCAGGCTTCATAATGGACGCTCACCCAGTCTGCGCCCGCATCCGCCAGAGCAGGAATGTAGTCATCCGCCTTCTCGATCATCAGATGGCAATCGAGCGGCAGCCGGGTCGCCTTACGCAGTGAAGCCACCACCGGTGGCCCGATCGTGATATTCGGAACAAAGTGACCATCCATCACGTCTACGTGAACAACGGTCGCGCCACCGCGCTCGGCGGCAGCAATCTGATCGGCCAGGCGGGCAAAATCCGCGGACAGGATGGAAGCTGCGAGTTCAATCACAATATCTTCAGTTTATCAGTGGTTTCTCTTGAAAGTCCCCGGCGGCGCAGCCATTCTGCAGCAGGACCCAGCCGCGCTTCCGGGCCAGCGGCAACTCCCGGCACGGCAGCAGGAAATAAACCGCGTGCGGGGAATACGGATCGCCCATATCAGCATCCGGCGTCATCCCCAGCACCGGATATCGCTGTTGCAGATCTGCCGGCAGCCAGGGATGACGCTTCTGCTCCGCCGCTGGCAGTTTCTCCAGCAGGATCGCATCCACTCGCCGGGAGTCATCGATCTTCCGCTGAATCTGACGGATGAGCTCTTGGCGGTCCCCCGCTGGCAGCGCCGCCAGCGCATCATGGAGCGCCGCAGCATCTGGACGCCAGGGCTTGCCGGCAACGATCGCCTCGTAGGGATGCCCCGGCTCATAAATATCGCCCGGAAAGCTGCGAATCCACGCCACACGGCGCATGTGCGCATCGACCAGGCCCTGGGGCGGAATAATGTCATGCGGCTGGTACACCCAGCTCACCAGCGGCAGTGCAGCGGCCGCCAGCAACGCAACCCGCGCAGCATCGAGGCTCAGCGCTGCAAAGTGTGCATCCAGGCGCGCCAGTGCAATGCCAAACAGCAGCGAAAGAATGGCGTATGCCGGCATTGCCGTGTTGACGGTCGCTCCGCTATGCGCCTGCAGAAACCAGCACAGCCCGAGCGTGCTCCCGGCCGCCAGGGCGTAGAAGCGCGTGCGCGCGTC
>JAJXUS010000095.1 GCA_021782675.1 Acidobacteriota bacterium | reverse complement strand
TCGACGATGGTCTGGTTCGGCACCAGGGAAGCCAGATTGATCTGGCCGTTATTGCCGCCCTGGCTGTTGCCGGTTTCGTCTCCATTGTCATCCCACTCGGTCGCTTCTGTTCCAGAACCCATATTGGCCTGGTTGAGCGCAACCGTGTACTGGTGCCCATGTGGTCCCTGAACCATGAATGTATTCTGCGAGGTATTGACGCTGGTCACCGTGGCATAGAACTCGTCGATCTCGGCATCCGGTGTGTTGGGCGTGAGCGCCGTAAAGTCGAGGGTCGGGTTCACTTCTCCGGTGATCTGCCCGGTCGAATCTGTCAGCAGGGACTGCCGCAGGTCAAAATCCATCTTGAGCCCGATGGCCTGACCGGCCGTAACCGTGAAGGGCTGCGACAGTTGCACGACGGGCGTCGAATTCATCAGGGTGACGTTCGGAACCGGCGTGATGCTGGCTGCGCCGCCGCTGCCCAGTGTGAGCGTTGCAATGGATGGCGCGCTGAGCGAAACCGTTACGGTGTTATAGGTGCCCGCCGGAATTGCGTTGAAGTCCAGCAGCGTCTGCAGGCCGTTGTAGCGGCCAAAGTCCACCGTCTGCGGAGCCGAAAGGATGTTGACGCCGTTGCTGCCGCCATTCGATAGCGTCACGCTGTTAATGGTCACCTGAAAGGAAACGACGCTGGGCAGCGGCGCATCGGTTCCCATTAAAAACACAGGCGCACTCTGCGCGCTGGAACCGGCGGATGTGCCGGACATGCCAGAGCCGCTGGAGCCACCGCAGCCCGCCAGTATTGCGGCCGCGGCGCATGCCAGTGCGCCCAGGGTAAGAGATTTTTGCATCATGGGGATTGTCCCTCCGAAACTGAATGTGATTCCGCAGCTCAGAAGCCATCGCGAGATCGGCTGCGGGTCACACGGGCAAACCCTGTCCTGGACAGAGAGTTCCGCAGGATCACAAAAAATCTTTCTTTCCAGACGCAAAAAGGCCGGCGAGGATGGCGTGCGTTCCCTCGCCGGCATTCAATGCTGAAAATGATTTCTGTTTGCGCCGAAACTTTTGGCGAGCTACTCCGTATGACTGTTGGCGTAGAACTGCACCAGGTCGGCCCTCAACTGCTTCAGCGCATCCACGTTCAGATACACCATATGCCCCGACGGGTAATAGGTGAAGCGAATATTTTTCTGATCGGCCGGCGGCAGCATCATGTGCGCGATGTCGAACTCCGTCTCAAAGAACGGCGTCGCCAGATCGAAGTATCCGTTCACGGACATCAGCTTCAGATTCGGGTTCTCCCGCATAGCCTCGCTCAAATCCAGCGCAACATCCGGAGTATCTTCGTGGTCGCCATCCGGAGCGCGGTGCTTCATATCCCAGTGGAAACCGGGTCCATACGCAGTCGGCTTGTAGGGATCATCCGACGTATACTTCAGCGTGCCCGCCAGATACTGTTCAAAGCCGGCAACGAACGCTCCCGTGATGCCGGTATCCGATGGATCGTAGCCCGGCGTAGCGCCCGCTGCGTCCATATCGGCCCCTTCAAAGCGCGCGTCGTAGCGGCCCAGTGTCGCGCGCTCGTCGCGCAATAGTTCCTTGCGGAATCGCGACGGATCGATGCGCAGGTTGGTCTGCTTCAGGTACTTCACGCTCAGGCCCGTCATGGAGCTGACCTTTTGCGCGACGGCGTCCTCCTGTTCTGGGCTCAGATTTTGCCCCTGCGCCAGCGCCTGTGCATATGGCCCGCGCGCATAGGTGCGCACCTCTTCGAGAAATGATGGCAAATCGGCCGGCTTATTCGGCAGCTTGTTGTGATACCAGGCGATCGCTGCGTAAGAGGGCAGATTGTTGATGGAACGCTCATCCAGGCCGGGGGCGCGATCTGCGAAATTCAGGATCGACGACACCAGCACAATGCCGTTCAACGAAATGCCGCTGCGCTGCAGGGAGTAGGAAAGGCCCGCAGACCGCGTCGTTCCGTAGGACTCGCCAATCAGATACTTCGGCGAATTCCAGCGCTGATTGACGGTAAGATACCGCGCGATGAAGTGGTTGAATGCCAGAATGTCCTGATCGACACCGAGGAAGTCCGACAGTTTGCCAGGGGGAATGGGGCGCGAAAAGCCCGTGCCCATCGCATCGACAAAGACCAGATCGGTGACGTCGAGCAGGCTGTACTGGTTGGACACCAGATGATACGGCGCGGGCGGCGTGGCTTTCGGGCTGGCGGTCTCAATGCGCACGGGGCCAAACGAGCCCATGTGCAGCCAGACCGTAGAAGAGCCCGGCCCGCCGTTATACAAAAACGTCACCGGCCGATGCGACACATCCACGCCATCCTCGGTGTATGCCACATAAAAAATGCTGCCGATGGGCTGGTTTTGATCATTGCGCAGCAGCAGCGTTCCGGCAGTAGCCGTGTAGTGAATGCTGCGCCCGTTCAGCACAATGGTGTGCTGCGTGGCGGAGCTGCGCTCCTGCGGCGGATTGGCTGGCTGATTGACGCTGGAAGCAGCGGGAGGTTGCGCCTTGGCTTCGTCCGGCTTCTTCGCCTGGGCGTTCAGGGGGAGAGCGGCGGCAGCGATCGACCCGGCTGCCAGACAAAGAGAGAGAAACCGCGCTTTAGGAATCATCGCTAGCAGGATACCCGAGCCAACTGTTTGGCGACGCCTAGAAAATTCCAGCCAACAGGTGTTCTCTGTCGTCCGCCGTCATCGGCGGCATGCCTCCGGGCCGGGACGCGGCCCAGGAACCGCAGCGATTGGCCAGTGCCGCCGCCGACTCCAGGGGAAAGCCCTGCAGCAACGCATAGGTAAGGCCGGCGGTAAAAGCATCACCGGCACCCACCGTATCGGCCACACGGACTGGGTTTCCCGGCTGTTCAACAACTGCGTCTCGCGCCACCAGCAGTGAGCCCTCCGCGCCGCAGGTGATCGCAACCAGCTCGACGGCAAAGCCCTGCAGCAGCGATCGCGCAGCGTCCACCGGATCCTCCGGATCGACGTCGAGTTCCAGCGCCCGTGCCAGCTCCGGCACCTCTTCCGCGCTCATCTTTACAACATTGGCAGAGCTGCAGCTCCAGCGCAGAATCTCCGGCGTCCACCAGGGCGGGCGCAGATTAATGTCCAGCAGACGCAGACAGTCGCGGCGGGTCGCATCCACCAGCGCCTGGAGCGTGGCCCGGCTTACCTCCGACCGTTGCGCCAGCGTTCCAAAGTACAACACACCCAGAAGCGGCGCGAGAGCAAGGAGCCGTGGGTCGCCGGGAATAAAATCCCACGCCACATTTTGACGGATCGTGTAGGCCGGCACGCCTTCGGCGAGCGCAATCTCCACGGCGCCGGTTGGATGCGCGGCATCCTGCGCAATCCATTCGGTGGAGACGAAGCGGGCGCGCAACTGCTCGAGCGCCGTGGCCCCCAGCGCATCCTGGCCGACGCTGCTGACCAGCGCTACGTGGCCGGGCTCGTCAGAGTCCTGCCGCATTAAGCCGGCCAGCATGGCGGCGAAGTTTGCAGGAGCGCCGCCGAGCGCTGGTCCAGCCGGAAGCAGATCCCACAGCAGCTCTCCAAAGGCGAGGACTCGCGGCGAGGGATCCATCGGGCTATTGGCGCCCAGCCGCAAAGACGACCAACTGCTGCGGCTGAAGCGGAATGTCGCAGCGGTCGCCGTTCACCGTCACAGGCTGCTGGATATTCCACAATGGCGCAAGGGATGTTGTTCCGGCGAGAACGGTGCGCGCGAAATTCAAATGGATCGTGCGGGGCGCCAGGCCTTTGTTGAGCACCACCAGCAGCGTCTCGCCGGGCTGTCCAGCGGTGGATGCAGCACCGTGGTTGCGAACCGGCGCGGGATACCGTGCATAGGCAAATCCCGTTTCATCCGCCAGCAGCGTCTGCTGCATGCCGGTCTGCAACACAGGATGCTGCGCCCGCAGCGCCAGCATGCCGCTGGTCCACGCGTAGAGATCCTGCTGCGCAGAAGTTCTTCCCTGCTGCGTGAAGGCGGTTGCGGCATCGCCCGGAAAGCCACCGGGAAAGTCCGGCCGATTGTCTGTGAGGGTGGTTCCCTTCAGGCCAATCTCATCGCCCTCGAAAATCTGCGGCATGCCGCGCATGGTTGCAATCAGGCCGAGCGCAAGTTTCACCGTGCCCGCATCCGCTCCCGGTTCGGCGATCAGGCGGCGCGTATCCTGGTTGCCAAAAAACGTCACCAGCCGCTCAGGATCGGGGTAGAACCAGTCACTCCGCTGCACGTCAGAGATGGCGGACATGGGCGAGTAGCCACCCTGCGAACCACCGGCCAGCGCCGACTGCAGCGCAAAGTATCCCGGATAGTCGAACAGCGTGTAAAGCCCTGTGTCCACGCCCTCCTGCTTCACGCCGCCTGCGAAGTACGCCACCACTGCCGGATCGGGACTGGGAACCTCGCCCACGGTTGTGAGGTGCGGATACAGCAGGTGAAGGACGGTGTGCAGACTTTGCCAGAAATCTCGATTGACATACGCCACCGTATCCAGCCGCAGCCCGTCCAGCGCGCCGGTCTCCGTCCACCAGACCACGTTCTGGATGAGATACTGCCGCACCAGCGGGTTCGACTGATTCAGGTCGGGCAGCGCGTTGAATAGCCAGCCATCCACAACGGGCGCCGCCGAGGCGTCTGAGCCATGCGGGTCAGTCGCCAACGAAAAATCCGAGCTGGCGGGGATATGGTCCGCAACCGTTCCGTGAAACCAGTCCGGCGCGGGTGGATCTTTGACCCACACACTGGCCGGCCCCACTTGATTCACCACAATGTCGAGCACCAGCTTCATCCCCTGAGCGTGAATCTGGGAGGCGAGCTGCTCAAAGTCCGCGAGCGACCCGAAGTGCGGATTGATCGCATACAGGTCGGTCGGCGCATAGCCGCTGTAATCGGAGGGCGATGACGGATCCTGCGCATAGACGGGCGTTACCCACAGCGTCGTTGCACCCAGCGCGTGAATGTAGTCCAGATGCTGTGCGATGCCTGCGAGGTTCCCGCCGTGGTAGGCGTTCGGATCCTGGCGCGCGATAGTCCTGCGGAAAGCTGGCGAGCCGTCGGCCGGAGCACCCGCCTGGGCGAAGCGGTCAGGCATCACCAGATACATCACATCGGCCGGCGAGAATCCCTGAAAGCCATCCGTCGGCGCGTGACGCTTGAGCAACTGGTACGGCACGCGCACGCGGCCCCCACTGGTGTGCACGATCAGGCTGAGGCTGCTGGGCGGCGCGGCGGAGATATCCAGCCAGACGAAGGCCCAATGCCCGTTGGCGGCAATGTGCACCCGGCGGATGGAAATGCCCGGGTTGCTGCTCGTGATCTGCGCGTCCAGCAGATTTTTACCGCGCAGCAGGAGCATGGGGTTGGGCAGCCCGCTCCACCAGTTGGGTGGGTCTACCTGCTGCACGCTCGGCTTGCCCTGCACGGCCGGGGGCGCCTTTTTCGCTGCATGCCGGGCCGCATCGCAGCGAAAGGCCGCGCTCAGCGCCAGCAGAACAGCCAGCAGAGATATCCAGCGGGAGCGAAGACTGGGAACGCGTGCGGCACACGGCCGGTCGGCGAATTGAGGAGAAGGACGCAGCATCATCAGCAAGGAAGCCCAGACGCAGCCGACGCACACCGCGTCGAAGGCATCTCCAGTGTAACGCGCCGGAGAAGAGACCTCCTCCGCGCGGGCCGCGGGTCAGCCTTGGCGCGCGGCGCTGAGTGCCGCCGCAATCGCTTGCGTCAGCGCTGCCCCGTGCGGCTCATCCAGTTTGACCGCCGCACCTCTTGCGTCCTGGCGAGTCAGATAAAACACGTCGATCGCCATCTCTCCTTCGGTATCGATCAGCGCAACGGAGATATCGCACTGCTGCTGCGCCATCACCAGGCTGATGCGCCGCAGCAGCCCCGGCGTATCCTGCGCGATCACCTGCAGGATTGTGCTGTGTGTCGAGGATGTATTGTCAATCGCCAGACGGGTTTCGATGGTCAGTTTATGCTGCTGCACGCGCCCGGCATGGGCCCGCGCGGCCAGCAGCCTTTCGACCGGCTCAGCGCCACTCGCGACATCGATCAGGCTTTTCCGGCAGCGATCCACCTCGCCCGGATTCAACGCCAGCGTCTTGTAGCGATCCTGAAAACGGAAGGTGTCAATCACGATGCCATCGCGGTTGGAAAACGCGTCGGCCTTGATGATGTCCATGCCCCAGGCGGTGAGCGTTCCAGCCAGATCGGCGAACAGTGAGGGACGATCCTGCGTAACGATGGTGCAGTCCCACCAGGCGCTACCCTGCGTAAGAGAAACCTGCGCGGGTGTAACAACCAGGCCGGCGGCAAACTGCCAATGGCTGAAGATCTCCTGTGGGGTGCGGGTACGCAGATAACGCTGCGGCAGGCCGGCCAGAAAGCGATGGATGGCGTGGCTATGCTCCGGAGCCAGCGCAATCACCTGCTGGATCGCCGCGGTGTCTGCGTCTTCCGCGATCCGATCGTCGTCGAGCGTGCGATCGAGCATATTGGCCGCAGCGATATACAGGCGCCATAGATTCTCCGCCTTCCACGGAGTCAGCGCCTCCGGGTTCACGGAACGGATGTCCGCATACGTCAGCAGCGTGAGCAGACGCAGGTCAAGCGGGGAGCCTACCATTCCCGCAAACGCGCGCACTGTCTCGGCGTCGAAGATGTCCTTGCGCAGCGCCTGCGACATTTCGAGATGGTTCTGGATCAGGCGCAGCATCGTGTCCCGGCGCGACGGCTCGATACCCCAGCGGTCGGCAATCGCGGCCGCGACCACGACGCTCTGCGCCGTATGTTCGGCGTCGCTGCGCGCCTTGCCGGTGTCATGCAGCAGCGCGGCCAGATACAGCAGCTCGGGCTCCTCCACCTCACGCAGAATGGAAGCAAAATTTGCCTCCCACCCCGGCGCCGGATGCTGCAGCGCATGCAGATGTTCCAGGATCAGAAAGGTGTGCTCATCGACGGTGTAGCGATGGTAGGCATCGCGCACCACCAGCGCGTCGATGCTGTGAAACTCCGGCAACAGCAGCTCCAGGATGCCCAGCGCGTGCATGGCGCGCAACGCGTTGGCTGCTTCCGCACCCAGCAGAATGCGCCGGAACTCCCGCCAGATTGCGGGGCCGTCCGGGAGCCGTTCGGCCAGCATGGCGAGCGAGTCGCCCAGATGCCCTTCCGCTTCTCCGCTGAGCTGCAGCGGCTGCGACGCCAGCACCTGAAACAACGCCATCGCCTGGGCGGGATCGCCATACGCCGCTTCGTCGACCAGCCACACGCGGCCATCCTCAACGGAACAACCGGGAAACGGCCCGCGCGCGCGGCGACCGCGCATTCGCGTCA
>JAJXUS010000094.1 GCA_021782675.1 Acidobacteriota bacterium | reverse complement strand
GCGAATGGGATGGGGTGGAATGGGTCACGCGCGATGCCAGAGCAGCGCACGGAATCCAGCGCGCCGCTACTTTGAGCGTACCAGTTGCACCGGCGGAGCAAAAGGCCGCTCGCTGCGCGGGGGCCGCTTCAGGCCCAGTTTGATCTGGGCAGGATCCATCTGCAGGTCCGCCATGATGCGGCTCAGGGTATTGCGGTGAACGCCCAGCTCTTTCGCCGCTTTGCACTGGTTGCCGCGGTGGTGGCCAAGAACTTCCTGAATGTACCGGCGGCGGAACTCGCGGACCGCTTCGTCATAGGTGATACCGCTGGCATACATTTGCACAACCAGGTTGTCCAATTCGCGTTTCACTCTGACCTCTCTTGCATGTCGAATGGCGGCCTGCGGTGGAGTTTCGTCGTAAATGGAGCGGGCGAAGCAGAAGGAGCGGAAACCCTGTTCAAAATGTTCTAACGCGAGGCAGTGTTCCCGTGCAAGGAATATTGTATCCATCTTGGCCGGGTGCTGCGCAGTTGGTCAACGCCCTCCTGGATTTTGCCCCGCAGTTCCGCCGGAGCCCCGGCCGAGACTCCATTGGCGGCCGACAAAAACCAGGGCGCCAGCCGGGAGCCCCGCATCCAGTTACTGCCGGGGAAGAAGGCCGCGATGGCAACGATGGCCACCAGGACAAACAGATAGCCGCGCACGACGCCAAACAGCGCGCCGAAGAGGCTGTCCAGCCCGCCCAGGCCCAGGGAGCTGGCGGCCCGCGACAGCAGCCGGGCCAGCAGGGCCGCGATGAGCATGACGCCGAACGCGATCAGCAGAAATGCCAGTGCGTCCGCCGCGCCCGGAGAGTGCAGGACGCGGCGGATCGGCGCGGCCAGCAGATGATAATTCCAGAACGCCAGCCACAGCCCCAGGATCAGGCCGGCCAGGGAGATCGCCTCCAGCAGAAAGCCGCGTACCATGGCGATCAGCGTGGAAACCGCAAGGATGCCGACAATGGTCCAGTCGAAGAGCGTCATAGTCAGGTTTGCGGAGCGGCCGGGCAGGCGCCGCACCGCACCGCCTCAGCCTTCCAGTGTCGCCCGCCCGGTGACCCGGCGGTACGCTTCCATGTATTTTTCCTGCGTCATGGCGACAACATTCACTGGCAGTGCGGGAGCGGGAGGCTGCCGGTCCCACTTCGTTTCCGTCAGATAGTCGCGGACGTACTGTTTGTCGAAAGAGTTCTGCGGGCCGCCGGGTCTGTAGTCGGTCTGGGACCAGTAGCGGGAAGAATCCGGCGTCAGCACCTCATCGGCCAGCACCACGCCCTGGGGCGTCATGCCGAACTCGAACTTGGTATCGGCCAGGATCAGACCCTGCCGCGCAATGTGGCGCGAGGCGCGGTCATAGATCATCAGGCTCAGATCGCTGAGCAGTTCAACATTGGTTGGGCCCATAAGTTGTCCGGCATCATGCACGGAAATATTTACGTCGTGCTCGCCGTCCGGGGCCTTGGTTGCGGGCGTAAACAGTGGCTCCGGCAGGCGATCCGACTCGCGCAGCCCCTTCAGCAGCGTTACGCCGCAGATGCTCCCCGTCTGCTGATATTCCCGCCAGCCCGAGCCGGAAAGGTAGCCGCGAACGACGCATTCGATGGGAAACATCTCTGCCGGCCGTACCAGCATGGAGCGCAGATAGAGCTGCTCGCGGTAAGGCTGCAGCACTGCCGGATACTCGTTGATGTCTCCGGTGATCAGGTGATTGGGCACCAGGTCTTCGAGGAACTTGTACCAGAACAGGGAGAGCTGGGTAAGGATTTTTCCCTTGCCTGGAATTCCAGTGGCCAGCACGTGATCGTAGGCCGAGATGCGGTCAGTCGCTACAATCAGCAGTGCATCGCCAACGCGGTAGATATCGCGCACCTTGCCGCGACCGTAGAGTTCAAGATCAGGAAAGTTGGTGCTCAGTAATGATTCCATTGGTCAGTTGGGCCCTTTCGCTGGCTTAGATGATCGCTTGCTGTCCTGCGGGATTTTCTGGGCGACTTTTCTTGCACTCGCAAGAATACTGCGGCCTCCGCAGAAAGGCGAGAGCCGTGAGCAAAAGAAACGGCCCGCCGTAGCGGGCCGCAGAGAAACGCCATCTCCGGTCAGGCAGCGCGCCCGCCACCCAGCCGCACAGAGACGATCTTCGACACGCCAGGCTCCTGCATGGTGACGCCGAAGATGGCGTCGGCTGTCTGCATCATGCGCTTGCTGTGCGTGATGACGATGAAGTGGGTGTGCTGGCTCATCGCCTGCAGCATGTTTGCCAGCCGGCCCACGTTGGACTCATCGAGCGCTGCGTCCACTTCATCCAGCACGCAGAACGGGCTGGGATGATATTTGAAGATGGCCATCAGCAGTGAGAGCGCGGTGAGCGCCTTTTCGCCGCCGGAGAGCAGCAGCACGTTCTGCAGCTTTTTCCCCGGAGGCGACGCGATGATATCGATCCCGCTCTCGTCGATGTTGTCCTGATCGGTCAGCTTCATAAACGCGTTGCCGCCGCCAAACAGGTGCGTAAAGGTGGCGGCAAAGTTCTCGTTGATGGCGGTGAATGCCTCTTCGAACTTGCTGCGCAGCACACCTTCAATCTCGCGGATGCTGCTCTGTGTGTTTTCGATCGACTCGATCAGATCGATGCGCTGCGTGTTCAGAAACGCGTGGCGTTCCGCCGCTTCTTTGTACTCGTCGAGCGCCATCATGTTGACCGGGCCCATGGCTTCAAGCTTTTGCTGCATGGCGCGGCAGGCCTCTTCTTCTTCGGCCAGCGGACCTGCCTCCAGCCGCGTCAGCGCGGTGTCGGCGCGCAGCTCATCCGGGGCTACGCTAAGCTCCTTCAGGCAGGTCTCTTCAGTGTGCGCCAGATCGGAGGAGAGGCGCGCGGCGCGATGTCCGGTCTCACTGCGCTTTTCGCGAACCGCCTCCAGCTCACCGCGAAGCTGGCGAACCTGCTGCTCGGTCTCGGCTGCCACCTGCCGCAGCTCAGCCGTGCGCTGGGCCAACTCTGCCGCCTGGATCTGGGCCTGCTCGCGCACAGTCTTCAGCTCCTCCGCCCGGACTGCCAGCCGCTCCGTATCGAGCGCACGCTGACGCTGCTCGGCAATGGCCGATTCAATCTGCCCGTTCAGGGCCTGCACGCGACGGCGAAGCTCCTCCACCATGCGGGTGAGCCGTTCCGCGGAAGCGGCCGCGCCGCGGCGTCGTTCTTCAATCCCTGCCAGCTCCGCAGCGGCCGTACTGGCGGCATGCTGCGCGGTGTCGCGCGCGCTGCGCAGCCCGTCCAGGGCATTCTGTGCGTCGGCGATCTGCCGCTCAAACTCAGCGCGGCGAGCCTCGTGCTGCTCCGCCTCTTCGCGCCGCGCCTCCACCCATGCCAGCTTTTCCGCGTGCGAGTTGTGAATGCGCTCCGCGTTTAGGGTGGCCTCCTGCAGGCGCCGTTCCAGCCGCCCTACCTCGGCCTCCAGTTGCCGCAGAGCGGCGCCTGTGTTGGCCGACTCCTGCTCCGCCTTGCGCCGTTCGGCCGATTTGCTCTCGATCCGCGTAGAAAGCTCCGTGACCAGATGCGCGAAGCGCGCCGCTTCCATCTCGGCCGCGGCCAGCTTGTCTTCCGTGGCGGCTAGTGCCTGCTGCGCCAACCGCAGTTCGCGCTTCAGCGCCAGCGGGCCTTCGACGCTGGGCTTGCCGCCGGTGACGGTCACGTTATGGAAGCACTCGCCGCTCGGCGCCAGAAAAAATGCCTCGGGATTTTCAAGCGCCAGCGAGCGCGCGGTCTCTGAATCCGGCACGACATAGCCGTTGCGCAGCTTCGGGAGAATTACCTCGAGCGAGCTGCCGAAGCCATCCAGCACGCGGATGCAATCCTTCAGGCGAACCACGCCGTCACGCGGCTCGGCCAGCGGCTGCACCTCCGCCGGATCGAAGGAGAATTTCGCCTGCGCATCGTGTGGATGCACCAGAAACGTCGCCCGGCCATCGACATCCGTCTTCAGCACATGCATGCCGGCCTGCGCGTCGTTCCAGCTCTTGACGACGATGTAGTTCAGCTCTTCGCGCAGAAACTCATCGACCACGTTCTCATACTGGCCGGAGACTTCAAGAAAGTCCGCGAGCACGCCGACCGGGGCATTGCCACCCTCCATCGTCTCAGTACGGAGCAGCCGACGTACGGTGTCGCTGGAGTAGCTGTGCTCGCGGATCAGCGCGTCAAGCGAGTTGCGGCGTCCCTGCAGCGTGGCCTGCTCGGCCCGAAGCTGATCGGCCTGCCGCCGCGCTGCAGATTCCTGCAACCGGCGCTCCTCCAGCTCCTTGCGCAGCGCCGCCAGGTCGGCTTCCGCCGACTGCAAAAACTGGCTGGCCGAATCGAACGACAGAGAAGCCTGCCCGCGCTCCACGCCCAGCTTCGCCAGCTCGTCCGCCAGCCCCGCCCGGTCCGTCGTCAGGCGCGTTTTCTCCCGCTCCAGAGACTCCAGGCTGCTCTCTCCCTGGGCAATCTGATTGCGCGCCTGCGCGGCCTGGTTCATCCAGTGCATCATCTGGCGCCGCGAAGCCTCAATCTGCTGCTCCGCTACGGTCAACTGGCCGGCGGCCGTGCGGGCAGACTCCTGCAGCCGTTGCACGTCAGCGCGCGCCCGGTCGCAGGCCGCCTGTGCTTCCGCCAGAAAGCCCTGATGCTGCGCACTCTCCGCTTCCGCAGACGTGAGCTGCGCCGCAACCTGCGCGACCTCTTTCTGAAAGCTCTCCAGACGGACCACCAGCTCCGCAGCCCGTTCTTCATTCGACTGCAACTGCGTCAGTGTTCGCTCCAGCTCTACGGAAGCGGCATGCGCCCGAGTTCCTGCTTCGCGTGCCGTCTGCTCGCTGGCGTAGCCTTCGGCGACGGCGGCAGCGCGGCGCTCGTCGGCCTCATTCACAATCGCGGTGGCGCGATCGATCTCCTCCGACAAGGCTTGAATCTCCGCCGCGGCCGCAGCGGAAGCCGCATCCAGCATCCCCAGCCGCGTAGCCAGGGTGACGCGCAGGCGCTGTCGCAGCTCCTCGCGCAGTGCGCCATAGCGCTCCGCCTTGGCTGCCTGCCGCTTCAGGGAGTTCATCTGCCGCTCGACTTCATCGAAGATGTCGTTGACGCGCGCCAGGTTCTGCTTCGCCTGCTCCAGTCGCAGCTCGGCCAGATGCTTCTTGGTTTTGAAGCGCGTAATGCCCGCAGCTTCTTCAATGATGGTGCGACGGTCGTGTGGCTTGCTGCTCAAAAGCTGCCCGATTCGCTCCTGCTCGATGATGCCGTAGGATTCCGCGCCCAGGCCGGTGCCCAACAGCACGTCGTGAATATCGCGCAGCCGGCACAGCTTGCCGTTCAGCAGGTACTCGCTCTCGCCGCTGCGGAACAGGCGGCGGGAGATGATGACCTCGCCATCGCGCGCGTGATTCCGATGGAACTTGCGCCGCCGGACCTTCAACACCACCGCGCCGGGATCGACCGCCGCTGCTTCCGCCTCGGATTCCAGAACCTGGCCCGGCTGCAGCTCTGCGATGGTCTCTTCGGTTTCCGCCGCCGCCTGCTGGCGCGTGGCGGTCTCGTCCCAGTCCGTCTCGCCGGGATCGTCACTCTCTTCTGTCTCTGCCGGGGCATATACCTGCGGGTCGGTCAGGACCAGCGTCACCTCTGCCATCCCGGTCGGCTTGCGGTCCCGCGTGCCGGAGAAGATGACGTCTTCCATCTTGATGCCGCGCAGGCTCTTGGCCGACTGCTCCCCCAGCACCCAACTGATGGCGTCGGAGATGTTCGATTTGCCGCAGCCGTTCGGGCCCACGATCGCCGTGATGCCGGAACCGTCCAGCGTTACGTCGGTGCGGTCGCAAAAGGACTTAAAGCCGAGGATGTGAATGCGCTTCAGTTCCAGCAAGCGAGTGCTCCTGCACAAAGGGGAATCGGCCTGGCCCGCTACGGGCAGTGGCCAATGGCTTCACTCTAGCCGTGGGGGTGGGCAGGGTCAACATGAAAGGCCCCATATATTGTGGATAAGACGGCCCGAACCCATTTTGTAGCGGCCAAGTTGAGCCTTAGAGCGAAAAGGCCTGGCAAGGCCCTACTTTTTCAGCGTCGGACGAACCAGCACTTCACTGACAAAACACTGCGGCGGCTGCAGCGCCAGGAAGGCCACGATCTCGGCGATGTCTTCGGCCGCGATTGCGCCCAGGGGCGATTTTGCGTCTGCCAGGCCGGCGCCAAACTCAGTCCGCACGGAACCCGGCTCCACCAGAGAAACCCGGACCTGATGCTGCCGCAACTCCTCGGCGGCAGAGATCATCATGCCGTTCAGACCCGCCTTGGCTCCGGCGTAAGCGGCGCCATTGGGAACCGGGTTGCGGCTGGCCAGCGAGGAGATGTTGATGATGTGACCCGACCCGGCCGCGATCATCGCTGGTGCGAACGCGCGGAGCAGCAGGTACGGCGCGCGCAGGTTGACGGCCATCAGGCGGTCGAAGCTGTCGGAGTCCATGGTATGCAGCGGTCCGCCGAAGCGGCCGATGCCGGCATTGTTAACCAGAATGTTGCAGGTGCCGCTGCGCAAGGCGGTCTGCGCGAACTCCGCAATATGCGCGGTCTCGGCCAGATCGAAGGCGTGAGCTTCGGCGCTGCCGCCTGTCGCCATGATCGCCTCTGTCACGGCGCGGAGCCTGTCCGCATCGCGCGCGGTCAAAAAAACGTGGGCGCCCAGAGCGGCGAGACGATGCGCGACGGCGGCGCCGATGCCGCGGCTGGCTCCCGTGACAACGGCCCGTTGGCCGGCGAGTTGTTTCAAGCGGTCCATGATGCCATTATCGGACGATTCTTGAACCATGCGCTCAGCGGACAATTTTGAAGATTAAAAACAGTCCGGCCAGCAGAATGGCGGCGATGCCGATCACCATCCACGCCACGTTGCCCAGTTTCAAATCAAGACGATCTTTCATGCGCCGGATCTCCAATGGCCCATGCTACTAGGAATCGCGGTCTTGCATCCTAAGGGTTCGTGGTGAATACTCGGGTTCAGGCCGGTCGTCGGTTTATAATCCCGATTGCCCGCCCCCTGCGCGTCACCGTTTGATTTTCTGGCCAACAGAAGATGACCCCTCCCAAGTTCGCTCCGGAAGGGTTGCCGGGCAGGATCGGGACGCAAACCGTGCGCTGGTCGCAGGTCATACTAGAGAACTCGTTCGCGAGGGAGCCGATTGATGAACAGAAAGTTCGTATATGTCATGGTGCTGGCGCTGGCCGGCTCCGCCACCGGTGCCGCCCCGTATCTGATGGCGCAGGCCTCCAGTTCCGGCACCATTACGATTAAAGATCCTGCCGAATACAACGCCTATA
>JAJXUS010000093.1 GCA_021782675.1 Acidobacteriota bacterium | reverse complement strand
CCGCGACGGACGCCCTCCAGCAACCGGCGGTAGGGCCGCAACGCGGCTGCTTCGTAAAAATAGATGGGAACGCGATAGCGCTTCCATATCTCCTGCCCCAACTGATGCGCCAGCGCCGCACACTCCGGCAGCGAGATACCGCGGATCGGAACCAGCGGAATCACATCCGCAGCGCCAATGCGCGGATGAACGCCCCGCTGCGCCGTCAGATCGATCTTTTCGACCGCGACACCAACGCCACGCAGGATAGAAGCCAGCACCGCCTCCGGCGGACCGGCAATGGTCACCACGGAACGGTTGTGGTCCGGGTCGCGGGAATAGTTGAGCAGCGAAACCTCGTCGACCCGCATTGCCTGCACAATGGCAAGAGTCAGATCAGGATGCGCGCCGTCAGAAAAGTTCGGAACGCACTCGATAATCGACTGGCTGAGGTTCATGGGTGTTGCAGCCTTACTTCCACCACGAATACCCGATCTGGAACTGAACGGTAGCGTTCACGCCAGGATTGGCGTCGCCCAGGCTTGCATTGGAGATGTGCACCGCGTTGGCCGCAAAGTCAATCGCCCGGTCGGGTCGCACAAAATAGTGGATGCCCAGGCCGAACTGCGGCTCAAAGTTCCAGACGCTGGTCCCGCGCGGTCCGTTGGGTGGAAACTTATGGTTCGTCCAGATCAGGCCACCCGCTCCCTGCAGCCACGGCACCACGCGATGCCAATGCGTCAGATTCCAGCGCAGAATTATGGGCGTCAAACTGAGCCCGCTATAGGTACCACCGGTTGTCACCGGCTTGCCGGCCAGATAATAGGTCTGCTTCGGCGTAAATGCCTGCCAGTATGGAATCAGCTCAACCGCATACTCAAACTGGCCATGAATGACGCCGGGACCGGCCGGACCGGTCAGCACCTTGCCGATGCGCACGCCGGCGTTCAGAAAATGGTCGGAGGTTTCACCGCTGGTCCCGAATCCACCATCGAGAAAAAGACCGTACTCCCACGGCAGCCGCTCCATCAGGGGATGGACATAAGAGTCGATCATCGAAGCCGCCGGCTGGCTGGAAGACGCCGGGGACGGCGCAGTCTGTGCGGAAGCCGCAGAAAATGCCGGCAGAATCAGGCACAGCAGAGAAAAGGCAGAGACACACAACCGCTTGTTCAACGGCACTCCAGCAGAAACCCTGTTCGATCGACCTCAGCCCGCAACTTCTTCGAGCTGGTTGGCGTCCATGTCGAAATTTGAGTAGACGTTTTGCACGTCATCCTGATCTTCCAGCGCCTCCAGCAGGCGAACCATCTGGGCAGCAGCCGCTCCTTCAAGATGCGTATAGGTATCGGCCAGCATCGTCACTTCGGCCACTTGCGTCTCAATCTTTGCGCCGCGAATGGCCTGCACAACCGCGTCAAACGCCCCGGGTTCCGTGACAATCTCCCAGGCATCGCCTTCGTCGCGCAGGTCATCGCCGCCGGCTTCCAGCACCAGATCCATCAACTGCTCTTCCGCGGCCGCAGATTTCGCGACCGCGATCAGACCTTTTTTGTGGAACATCCATGACACAGAGTTCGACTCGCCAAGGTTGCCGCCGTTCTTCGAGAATGCGTGGCGAATCTCACTGACGGTGCGATTCCGGTTGTCTGTCGTTGACTCAACGATGATCGCCACGCCGCCCGGGCCATAGCCTTCAAACGTAATCTCTTCGTAATTCGCGCCTTCCAGCTCGCCGGTGCCGCGTTGAATCGCCCGCTTGATATTCTCGGCAGGCATGTTCTCCGCCTTGGCCGCAGCAATCGCCGTCCGCAGGCGGGGGTTACCGTCCGGGTCGCCGCCCGCTCGCGCCGCCATCGTAATTTCCTTGATGAGCCGGGTGAACGTCTTGCCGCGCTTGGCGTCAGCGGCCCCTTTCTTATGCTTGATTGTGGCCCACTTGGAATGGCCGGACATGACGAACCCTCGCTTGCGCTGATCGGTGAATTACGCTGTTGCGCCGGCCTTCGCCGCCGCCCCGCAAATCCCGATTTTACCACGCGATACCGACGCTCCGGGCTGGAATGAATCTGCGGCTGACGCGCCCCGCGCGGAACCCGCCGGTTGCCGGAAAACAACCTGCCCGCTCGGCTACCGTTACCTTCGTACCGCTTCGCCATGGAACTTTTCCTGATGCCCGGCCCGGCATGTTCCGAAACATAGAGGAAACCAGAACGGCGGCGCTGGTCTCTCAGCGCTTCGTCAGGACAGCAGCCGGCCGGACTTTCAACGAGGAGAATGAACTATGACGCAATGGAAAGAACTCGCTTCGCGACTGGCGCAGGACGAATCCGGACAGGACCTGATCGAATACGCGCTGATCGCGGCCCTGCTGGCTACCGGCGCCATCGCCGGTATGCGCGTGCTGGGCAACGCCATCTCATCGATCTTCACAACCGTCACCAGTAATTTGAACGCCGCCTGACCCTCCGCCATTCCCCGCCTGCTCCAAAAGGCGCATCGGACCCTCCGGTGCGCCTTTACTCTTGTCCGCTCTCCGGCTGCCGGCCCTTGCTCCCTGCTTCGCAAAATTCCTATAGCCAATGCACGCTCCCGACGATGAAGCAAGTACCGCTGGTAATACCAACTTGGAACGGCGGCCGGATTCGCATGGTGATTCTCTCCCGCATCTTCGATACGCTGGCGACGCTTCAACCCGCCGACTTTCTTGTTACCGCAGCGATTGTCGCCACGGCCGCGGGGGTCATGGACCTTCGAACCCGGCGCATTCCCAACCGCTTTACCGGGCCTGTGTTTCTCGCGGCGTTGCTGTTGCATCTGGCGACCGGCGGCCTGCGCGGCATGGCGCTGGCCGGCTTTGCGGGAGTGGCCGCAGCGGCTATCTTTCTGCTGTTTTTTCTGGCGGGCGGCATGGGCGGCGGGGATGTCAAGCTGATCGCCGGTGTGTGCGCCATGGCTGGGGCAGCCAACGCGATCCAGATTCTTCTGGCCACGGCACTTTGCGGCGGAGTGCTCGCCCTGGCGCTGGCTATCGTTCGCGGACGGCTCGGAAGCACATTGCGCAACATGGCGGTTCTGGTCGGTCATCACGGCACGGTTGGCCTGATGCCGCATCCAGACCTGAACCTGCACACCCCGAAGGCTCTGCGACTTCCATATGCGCTGGCGATCGCTGCCGGATGCTGGGCGGTCATCATTCTGGCGAGGATGGCCTGACCTATGAGCGGACGCCGCCTGGCTCTTGCCTTTCTGCTCGCTCTCGTCATCTCCGGCGGGTGCACGTTTTTGCTCAGCCGGTCGGCGCGCCGCAGCAGTGCCACGGTACGCACCCTGCAGTATGTCGTTGCGGCGATTCCATTGCAGGCTGGGCAGGCCCTACGCCCGGAGACGATGAAGCTGGTTCGCTGGCCAGCTTCTTTGCCGCTTGCCGGGGCGTTTGCCAATCCCAAGCAGATTGCCGGGCGTGCCGTTCTGTATCCACTGCAGCCAGGCGAGCCGATTTTGGAGCGCGATCTGGCCATCCCCGGCATGGGCCTGGCCATTCGAATTCCAGACGGCATGCGGGCCGTCGCTCTGCGATCCGATGAAGTGGTGGGCGTCGCAGGCTTTCTGTTTCCGGGCTCGCATGTCGATGTGCTCGTCACCTGCCGGACCGGGCAGTCCGCCGAACCTGGAACCGCCACTGTGCTCGAAGATGCGGAGGTTCTTGCTGCCGGTCATCAGGTGGAACCCAATCCGGACGGCAAACCCAACACCGTGAACGTGGTGACACTGCTGATGACGCCGCGCGATGCGGAACGGGTTGTGCTGGCCAGTACCCAGGGCAGTATCCATTTCGTTCTGCGCAACAGCAGCGACACGAGCAAAGTGGACGGGGCGCCGGTGGAGCTATCGAACCTGATTCCCGCGGCCAATGCTGTAAAAGACCCGGCGCATCCACGCGCGCCGCGGGCTGGCCCCTACGTTGTGGAAACCGTATTCGGAAGCACCCACTCCACCGCGCGCTTCAACCGCTCCGATGGCAACCGGCTGCCGTGATCCAGGTTTGAGGGATCTTTTATGACATCTTCTTTTCGGATTGTTTTATGGGGCGCTCTGGTCATCGTGGGCCAGCCGCTTTACGCGGCTACGCCACCGGCTCGCGGCACAACCGCGCCCGCCAGAATCTCCGATCCCGCCGCGGTCGAGCTAGCCAGCGCACAGTCCCCGGCTGGAAATCTGCAACTGACCGTCGGTCATTCTCTGGTGCTGCACGCCACGACGCGGCTGCGCCGCGTGTATGTCAGCGATCCCGCGACGCTCATCGCCTTTGTGGCGACACCCACCCAGGTGATGCTGACCGGCAAAGCCCCCGGCACGGCCACGGTCGCGTTGTGGGACGGATCCGGCAGCGGCCTGCTCTATACCGTGCATTGCGATCTGGACGTGACGCCGCTATTGCGTGCCTTGCATGAAGCGCTGCCTGACGATGCAATTGCGGCGCACTCTCACGGCAGCCGGATCGAACTCGAAGGTACAGTCGCCGCTGCGGAAGACGCCAAACAGGCCGCCGAGCTGGCGGGCCTCTATTCCGGGAAGGTCGTCAATTCTCTGCGCGTGGCCTACACGCATCCGCGTCAGGTTCGGCTGAAGGTGCGCATCGTGGAGGTCGACCGCACGCGGCTGGCACAGTTCGGCTTCAACTTCTTCAGCGGTGGAAAAAACACCTCGTCGGTCTCTACGCAGCAATTCAGCAGTGTCGGCGTTTTGCCAGGCTCGAGCTCAGGTACGCAGCTAGCGGTCAGCAGTCCCCTGAATCTTTTCTTCTATAACTCCAGCCTCAACCTCGGCGCAACCATCGCCGATCTGGAAGCACATAACGTGCTCCAGATCCTCGCCGAGCCAACGATCACCTCCATCAGCGGCCACGCAGCGTCGTTCCTCTCCGGTGGAGAATTCCCCTACCCGGTCATCCAGGGTGGCGCCGGCAATTTCGCTTCCGTGACCATCATGTTTCAGCCCTACGGCGTCAAACTGCGCTTCACTCCGGTGGTCAATCCCGATGGCACGATCCGGTTGACCGTCGCACCGGAGGTCAGCGCGCTCGACTACACCAACGCCGTCACGCTGTCGGGGTACACCATCCCCGCCATTTCCACGCGCCGCGCAGAGACGGCAATCGAACTGCGCGACGGACAAAGTTTCGCGATTTCAGGTCTGCTCGACCACCGCACGACGGTGCTGCTGAGCCAGATTCCAGGCATCGGCAGTCTGCCCGTCATCGGCAAACTGTTCCAGTCAAAAAACAACACGCACTCGGTCGAGGAACTGGTCGTCATCGTCACTGCGACAGTCGTCGACCCGCTGCGGCCGCAGCCAGCGCCAGCCACGCCAAAGATGTCGCTTCCAAACATGACAGAAGGCGCCTTCGATCGCTCCATGGGGCCAGTGAAGGCGCCGCAAAAACCCTGATGCAGCCAGTCTGCGAGAACACACTATGACCAGCGAGAACATGAACGCGAACTTCCCTGTCTTTACCGTCGGCCTGACGGCCGAAGCTGTCGCCGCCGTGCGGGACGCCTGCGCCTGTGTGGAGCACGCACAGTTCGCCGCCGAATTTTCAAACTATCTGCCGCTTGGCAAACGTCCGCCGCTCCCCCCCGCGATACGGGACGCCACGGCGGCGCTGTGCGTCATCGACTTTGACCGCGATACGGTACAGGCCGCCGAATGCGCTGAGGTGCTGCGGCAGGCAATGCCCGGCCGGCTGGCTCTGGCAGCGATCTCGAGCCGCACCGAGCCCGGCGCAGTGCTTGAAGCGATGCGCGCTGGCTGCTCGGAGTTCTTTCTCCAGCCGCTCGATGCTCTTGAGTTTGCCGATGCCGTGCTGCGCGTGCAGCATCGCCTGACGCCGACACTGCTGACTACCCCCACCTTCGGCGACATCCTCTCGTTTTTCAGCGTTAAAGGCGGAGCCGGCGCCACCACGCTCAGTGTTTATCTGGCGACCTTTCTGGTTCGCGTTCACCGCAAAAAAGTTCTGCTCATCGATCATCATCATCAGCTCGGTCATACCTGTTTGTATCTCGGCATCAAGGAAAATCCTTATTACTTCGACGAACTGCTGCGCAATGCGGGGCGGCTGGACCGCGAACTGCTGCAGGGGTTTCTGACGCGGCATCCGTGTGGGCTGGACGTTCTCGCCTCCCCCGATACCTGCGCGCAACGATACGTCCCCGGACCTGGAGAGATGGAGCACGTACTGGACTTTCTGCGCGGCGAATACGACTACGTCCTGCTCGATTCCTCCCTCGACTACCACGACGACACGCCTGTAATGGTGGAGGCTTCCTCGCAGGTGACCCTCATCGCCACGCCGGACGTGGCCTCGTTGCGCGATCTTTCCCGCCACGTCGAGAACTTCGGCCTCGAGAATACTGCCGCCGCCAAGGTGCGCATCGCACTGAACCGCGCCTCCTCCCAGGATGCAGTGACGCCGGAGCAGGTGGAAAGCGCCGTCCGCTTCCCAGTCACGATCACCATTCCCAACAATTACGTGGAGCTGATGCGCGCCGTAAATGCCGGGGAGCCCATCTCTCCGCAGCGGCGATCTGCCTTCACGACGCAGATCGCCAAATGGGCGAACAGCATTACGCAATCGCCGGCTGCAGAAAAGTCCGGCGCACGCCGCAAGGGCCTGGCTTTCTGGAAATAGAGTGCAACCCGCAGCCTTCGCTGCAGAAAGGATCTGAATTATGGCTACATCCGCCGCCGTCGATGCCGAGCGATCCGCTGGAACGCCGGTCCCGCTAAAAGCGCAGCAGGAGATCAAATCCGCCGTCCATCAGGAGCTGATCCGCCGCATGGACCTTGAGCGGCTGGCCTCTCTGCGTGAAAACCGCGCCGCCCAGCAGCAGATCCTGGCGCTGATTCTGCAATTGATCGCCGGTCACGCCCTGCCCTTGAGCGCAGCCGAGCGCGACCGCCTGGCGCGGGAGGTGCTGGACGAGGTCTTCGGCCTCGGACCGCTGGAACCCCTGCTGCAGGATTCGACGGTGAGCGACATTCTGGTCAACACTGCCGATACGGTCTACGTTGAACGGCGCGGCATGCTCGAAAAGACATCCGTTGTCTTCAAAGACAACGCGCATCTGATGCACATCATCGACAAGATTGTCTCCGCTGTTGGACGCCGCATCGACGAGTCTTCACCCATGGTGGATGCGCGTCTCAAAGACGGCTCGCGCGTCAACATCATCATTCCGCCGCTGGCCGTCGATGGGCCCATCCTCTCCATCCGGCGGTTTGGGTCTGTACCGCTCGGTCCGGCCGACCTGCTGCGCAACCGCGCTCTTACCCCGCAGATGCTGGAGGTACTAAAGGGCGCCGTCCGCGCGCGGATGAACATTGTCGT
>JAJXUS010000092.1 GCA_021782675.1 Acidobacteriota bacterium | reverse complement strand
CCACTCCCAGGCCGGCGTAGACCTTGAAGCGCGGGGTGAATGCCGACTGCCCGGCCGCGTAGATGAAGGCCGCGGCGGCCAGATCGAGCATGATTTCCGACAGGCACAGCGCAAAAGCCTGTTGCGGGCCAGGCCCACCAAACAACGCAATCGCAAAGTGAAGCAGGATTAAGATCCAGGCGGCAAGCCAGCCGTAGAGCTGGCCCGCAGTGCGACGGCGCAGGATGGACCAAAACACTCCCACGAGAACCGTGAGTGCTACTAAATCCGGCAGAGAGCTGTAGTCAAACATTCGAGTCAGGGGGACGACTAACTGCAGCAACCTTTGTTCGTGTTATCTATACGCGCTATGTGTTCTGTTGGATTGCCGAGGCTATATTAGCCCTGCCGGGCGCAAAATGGCGGCAATTCTTTGGCTTTTGCGACGATTCGACTTTCATGCCATCGCCGTAGTTACCAACGTCACATAGGATGCGTCAATTGTTCGCCCATGCTGCATACTCCGCAGCTTTCCTCCTCTTCGGCCGTCGCGGTATGCTTCGAATTGTATGACTCGATCCCGGTTGAAAAAGCAATTTTTTCTCACGCTGGCCGCTGGCGCGATATGCGCCGCAGGCCAGGCGCAGTGGACCGGCCCCGTGTCGGATATTCCGGCGTTCCACACCGCCCCTCCGCCCGCGCACCAGGTGCAATCGCAGATTCTGCACGGCAGCCAGCTCTCCGGCCCCAACTTTACGCAGCCGTGGCAGCGGCAGGTTTATAAAGATGCGGCAAAAGTTCCGAATGTCCTCTATCAACTGCCCTGCTACTGCCGCTGCGATCTGGCGCTGGGCCACACCAGCCTGCGGAGCTGCTTTACGGGTCTCCATGGCGCTGAGTGCGATGTCTGCGCCAAAGAGGGCGAATACGCCTACCGTATGACCCGCAAAGGCTGGACACCGCAGCAGATCCGGGCCGGCATCGAGCGCGGCGAGTGGAAGAAGATCGATCTGGCCGCGCTTGGCTCAACCCCGGCGCACCGGCCCAGGCGCGGCTAGTTGCCACCCTGGCCTGCGGCGGAGAGCTGCACGGAGTGCAGCATCGTCGTGTAGGCCGGACGCAGCGTACGAAAGTCCTGCCTGGGAGCGATGAAGACGAAATAGTCGATCTGTCCGTCGCTCCGCCCGACCGTTACCAGCCAGTCCTGCTCCGGCACATCGCTCTGAGCGGTGCTCAGCGGCGACCGGCTTTCCAGCTCGACGCTGCGTGCCGGCATGCCATCCACGTTGATCTCCTCCGCTGAACCGGTCTCCTGCAGTTGCGGGTTGGACTGCCGCAGACGGGCGATCAACTGCCGGGTCCCCTCGGCGAGGGTTGAACCCTGATCCGGCTGGAAGCTGTCGATGATCACGCCATAGGCTACCTGCGTCTGCCCCTTGGCATCCGTGACGATGCCGCCGGGTGGCGCAATGGTCACAATCGATCCGCTGTCTCCGTAGAGCTTCCAGTTTGCCGGGTAGCGGATACTGTACCCCTGATGCTGGAATGGGACCGACTGTGCGCTGACAACCACGTTGCCCGGCTGGCCCGGCACGGGCGCGGCGGATGGCGCTGCCGACTGACTGCTGGCCGAAACTCTGCCAGCCATCTCCTTGTTGCTCTCGACCATCGCGCGAATCTTTTCGAACTCCGGCGTGTTGTTGATGGGGTTTGGCTTGGGCGGCAGAGCCTGAATCTCCTGATCGACATATTGCACGCGGTTGCCCGGGTTGGGGTGGTCGCTCAAAAATTGCGCGCCGCCGCTGCCCGACTGCTTCTCAATAATCTGGAACATCTGCACCAGGCCGCGCGGATTATAGCCCGCTGCCCAGAGAATCTCCGTCCCCAGCAGATCGGCCTCTTTTTCATCTGTGCGTGACATCTGCAGGTAGCTCAGATTCTGCGCCATGCCCACTCCCTGCTGCGCCAGCACGCCTCCGGCGCCGGGAACCAGCACCCCCGCCAGCACACCGGCCAGCCCCCAGCCCACGTTCCTCTTGGCCTGCCTGGTCATGTTGCAGGTGGCGTGGCGCTGCACGACGTGCGAAATCTCATGGGCCATCACGCCCGCCAGCTCGGACTCATTCTGTGCAGCGGCGATCAGGCCGGTATTTACAAAAATAGGACCGCCGGGCAGGGCAAATGCATTGATGCTCTTGTCCTGCACGACGTGGAAGTTGTAGGGCCACTTGTAGCCGGGCGCGTACGCCACCAGCCGCTGCCCCACAGACCGCACATATTGCGTGATCGGGCTTGAGTCGGGCAGCACCTTCATCTGCTTGTAGACCTGCTGCGCGGCCTTCTTGCCTTCGGCAATCTCCTTTTGATACGTGAAGGCGTTGTTGCAGTAGTGCGGCTGATAATACGGCTCCGTGGCGGCCAGAACCGGGCCGCCGCCCAAAGCCGCTAAAAGAACCAGTGCCCGCGCCAGCCGCGAGATATCCGCACTCATGCTGCCCGTTCCTCCCCCAACGCTCTCCGATGCTGCTTGGCTCCGGAAAGCTTCCCTGGGATGGTTATAGCAGGAGAATTTTCAGCGGAAACTCTCGCCAGCTCAGCGGCCAACCATCGCCTGCAGGTGCGCGGGGTAGCGTTCGCCCACCACGCGAATCTCCGCCAGCGCGGCAGATATTTCCGTGAGATCCGCCGGACTTAACGAGACCTCCGCCGCGCCAAGATTCTCCTTGAGACGATGCAGCTTTGTCGTCCCGGGAATCGGTACGATCCAGGGCTTCTGCGCCAGCAGCCAGGCCAGCGCAATCTGCGCACGCGTCAGGCTCTTTCCATCCGCAAGCTGCCCCAGCACGTCGATCAGACGCTGGTTGGCCTGACGCGCCTCGATGGAGAAGCGCGGCACCACATTACGAAAATCGCTCTTGTCGAACTGCGTGGTCGCATCGATCGTGCCCGTCAAAAAACCTTTACCCAGTGGACTAAATGGCACAAAGCCGATGCCGAGCTCCTCCAGCGTGGGGAGAATTTCCTTCTCCGGCTCGCGCCACCACAGCGAATACTCGCTCTGCAGCGCCGCTACCGGCTGCACGGCGTGCGCCTTGCGGATGCTTGGCACGCCAGCCTCCGAAAGCCCGAAGTACCGGACCTTTCCAGCGGCGATCAGCTCTTTCACAGTTCCCGCAACGTCTTCTATGGGGATGTTGGGATCGACCCGATGCTGATACAGCAGATCGATGCGATCGGTGCGCAGCCGACGCAGAGCCGCCTCCGTATGCTGCCGGATATTTTCAGGACGGCTGTCCGTCCCGTCGTTCGCTTTGCCACCTTTGAAGCCAAACTTGGTGGCAATTACCACGTTGTCGCGGAACGGCTCCAGCGCTTCGCCGACCAGTTCTTCATTGGTGAACGGGCCATAGGCTTCCGCTGTATCGAAGAACGTAACGCCCGCTTCAAACGCCGCGCGGATGATCTGGATTCCCTGCTCCTTGTCCACCCCCGCGCCCAGCCCGAAGCTGAGGCCCATGCACCCAAACCCAAGCGCCGAAACTTTTAGTCCGCTCTTACCTAATTCACGCGTTTCCATTGCATTCTCTTTTGCTGATCCCCGATGGGCAATGATCCCTGAACTGGAATCGTATTACGGCTTCCCGAGCAAACCGATAAACAACGGCTCGTTCTCTCTCTAAGATTCTGCTGGTTGCCGGAAGACTCAACCCCGGACAAAATGCCGTGCTGGCGGAACAGCAATTGATCGGCTGCTACGCGGCCTGCGGGGCATGTGGCCTCGCGCGCCCCGTCCATCCTGCGCTGCGCGTTCTACCCTTTGCGCCGGACAGCAGCCTGCTGTCGCCGCAGCGCGCGTTCAAAGGTGTGCTGCGCGTCCAGGACAAACTCCCCGTAGCCAGCCGGATCGACAAACACGCGCGGCCCCTGCAGCGGATAGCGCCGCAGTTTTTGCAGCATGTCAAAGTAGCCGCCGTGCGCCCCGAGAAACGCATCGCAGGGCAATGCACGCAGCACGACGAACGTGTGCTGAAAATCCTGCGCAATGCCGGGATAGCTGGCCGGATGGTGCGGCGTGGCGACAAAGTGATACTCCGACCAGAAGCCTACGCCGCCCACGATTACGATATTGCGCAGCGTTCCGCGCGGTTCCCCGGGCAGATGCGCGCGCAGCGTCCAGGTGGTGCATCCCCGCGTGTGACCGGCGGTCTTGTGCGCCGTCAGGGAGACATCGCCCAGGCGGACCAGGTCCCCGGACGCACGGCGGCAGGATGGAAGCGGTCCTGAATGTGAAAAAGGTGCCTGACCGGCTGGCCAAGTCCGTCGTGGCGGAGCACGAGCGCGGGCTGGCCAGCCAGATATACAAGGCACGCCGAGGGTCTGCCTGCGCCTCCGTGTCCCTGTTATCATCAGCGCTCGCGGCGGTGATGATGCGCAGACTCCTTCTATTTTTTCTTTTGCTCATGTTGCCGGGTCCGCTGCTGGCGCAGCAGTATGACCTGGTCCTGCAGGGTGGGCGCGTCATGGACCCGGAGACCAATCTGGATGCAGTGCGGAATGTTGGCATCAAAGGTGGCACCATCGCCGCCATCTCTGCACAGCCGTTGCAAGGCCGTCGCGTCATCGATGTTACCGGGCTGGTGGTGGCTCCCGGTTTTATCGATCTGCATCAGCATGCGCAGGACCTTGCCAGTCAGCGGCTGAAGGCCTTCGACGGCGTGACCAGCGCGCTGGAACTCGAGATTGGCGTGCCGGATGTCGCGCAGTTTCTCAAGGCCAAGCAGGGTCACTCGCTCATCAACTACGGCACCTCTGCCAGCCAGGTGGCGGCGCGCTCACTCGCGTTTGGCACACCGCTCCCTGCGGGCTCCATATTGCCAAAGATTGGCCCCGCGACCAACGATGCCGCGACGCCCGAGCAGATGGCAGCCATGGAGAAGCGGCTGAACCAGCAACTGGATGTAGGCGCACTCGCCATCGGGGTGGGGCTGGGCTACACGCCAGGAGCGACCCGGATGGAGGTGATCGACCTGTTCCGGCTGGCTGCCGCGCGCCGCGTCCCTGTCTACACGCATGTGCGCAGCAGCGGTCATCTGGAACCCGGCTCGGCGATTGAATCGATCGAAGAAGTCATTGGTGCGGCCGCCATCAGCGGTGCGCCGCTGCACATTGTGCACATCAACAGCACCTGTGCTCTGGACGCGCTGGATTGCTTGTCCCTGGTGGCCGGCGCGCGAGCGCGCGGGCTGGATGTGACGACCGAAGCGTATCCGTACATCGCCGGCATGACCACGATCAACTCGGCAATCTTCAGCCCCGGCTGGCAGCAGCGGCTTGGCATCAGCTATCACGACATCATGATCCCCAGCACCGGCGAGCGGCTAACGAAGGCTCGCTTTGAAGAACTGCACGCATCGAGCAAGCCGCTATTCGTCGTCATCTTCGGCAACAGCCAGGAAGTGCTCGACAGGCTGATCCCCAATCCGCTGATCATGATTGCCAGCGACGGCCTCGAGGGGCATCCGCGCAACGCGGGCACCTACTCGCGCATACTGGCGGAGTACGTGCGCGCGAAGGGTACGGTGACGCTGATGGATGCGCTGCGCAAGATGAGCCTGATGCCGGCCGAAATGCTGCAGCGTTCGACGCCAGCGGCCCGGCGCAAAGGCAGAATCCAGCCTGGGGCGGATGCAGACATCGTGGTCTTCGATCCCAAAACCATCACCGACCGCGCCACCTATGCCCACCCGATGCTGCCCAGCACAGGCGTGCATTATCTGATCGTCGGCGGTACGGTACTGATCGATCAGGGCAAGATGCTGCCCGGCGTCTTCCCCGGCCACGCACTGCTCGGGCCGGGGAGCGCTACGGCTTCCCTGAATTAGATTTTGGAGCGTCGGTCGGCTCTTTCCATCGATCGCGACGCATTCCAGCGATGCACTTCAGCCTCGGCCACCTGAAAGAGGGGACTTTGCAGCCATTTCTTCCAGATGGAGCACGAGGCGAGGTTTCCTGCTACCGCACGGCCAGCCCAAGCGAGCCCTCGGGTAAACCCGTGGCTCCCGTCGTTACCGGGGTGAGCGTCCCGTTTGCACCGATGGAGAATCCCAGAATCTGTCCCGGCGAGGCGCCCGCGTTTGACTGGATGACATAGAGAAAGGCTCCGTCAGGGGTCACAATGTCATCGATGGGACCCGCTGAGGTTCCGATTGTCGCCGCAGCGGAAGCACCACTTGCAGGAGGCATCAGCGTCAGGACTCCGGTCGAGCTGATCGAATACGCAGAGATCGATCCACTGAGCGTATTGACCGCGTAGGCAACGGTCCCGGCGGGATTCAGGGCAATCCAGCATGGAGCAGACTGGTTATCCGGGACAGTGCTGCTGACTGCAGACAGGACGCCCTGCGGGGTCGCCGTGTAGGAGGTGGCCGCGCCCCGATTGGTATTCGCAATGGCTACGACGTCCACGACAACAGCCGTTCCCGAGGATGTGAATCGAAATCCGAAAGGAATCGGGGCGGTGGAGGGTGTTGAAACCGGCGGTCCCGCTACCCCGGCATTGACGGGATAGATGTCGATGGTTCCCGGCACGCTGCCTGACAACTTTTCTGTGACCATGAGGTACGAACCGCTGGGCGCAAAAGCGATCTCCGAGGGATCGACGTACGAGGAGACGCTCAGTGGCTGCGTGGATCCTGCAATGGGCGTGAGCGCGCCGGAGGCTCCGATGGTGAAGCCCGTGATTCCTCCGGGCGCTCCCGCTGCGCTGCCCGGCAACGTACCTGTATTGAGCACGTAGAGATATTTGCCGGTTGCATCGATGGTGATGCTCCCCGGCGAAGTGCCTCCGGTCGGGTAGGTTCCAATGGACGTGAGAGAGCCGTCGCTCGCAACGGAAAACGCGGCCACATCGTCAGTGCCAGCGTCTACGGCATAAAGGAACGTGCCTGCCGGGTTGAGGGCCACCGCGCCAGTCGCACCGCCGATCGGAAACGGAAGAGCTCCCTGGTAGGTGGGGATCCCCGTGCCGGATCCACCTGTCGAATAGGAACCGATCGCCGTCAAAGAGCCGTTCGCAGACCGGGAATACGCCATCACTTTGTTGCCAGAGGTGGCATTCGTCTCCGTGTAAAGGGCGGGAGTCGCAGCCGGCGTGGGAGCAGTCGTACTGGAGCTCCCTGATCCACCGCAACCTGCGATCACGAAAACGACGGGGGCTGACACCAGGAGAAGGGCACGAATTTTATTCACGGGGAGTGACCTCGGAGGATGAGATTGCAATCTCAACGCAGGAATTTTGAGGTTTGGGCCTCATTGCTAAGAGCCATCGTCAGAGGAAAAGTTACAACCGCATCCCCTGCCCGGGAAGCTGCTCTTATAATGAAGAGTTCGCCTTCGATCAAGGAGATTTGTGCAATGCC
>JAJXUS010000091.1 GCA_021782675.1 Acidobacteriota bacterium | reverse complement strand
TGCGTTTCTTGAGGTCCTGCGCGGCATCACCTCGCGCGATCTCCGCGTGCACGTTACAGAAACGCGCAAGCCGTCGCCGTTTGCCGCGTCGCTTCTATTCAGCTACGCCGCCAACTTTATCTACGATGGTGACGCGCCCCTGGCCGAGCGGCGTGCCCAGGCGCTGACCATCGATCAGGATCAGCTGGCGGAGCTGATGGGCGACGCCGATTTGCGCGAGCTGCTGGATGCTGCCGCCATTGAAGAGACAGAGGAGCAGTTGCAGGCGCTGGCCGAGGACTACCGCGCAAAAAATATTGACGGCGTGCATGATCTGCTGCTGCGCCTGGGTGACCTGAGCCGGGAAGAGATCGGCCAGCGCACGCGCGGCCTGGACGCTGACTCTGCCATTATTCGGCTGTTACGCACGCGTCGCGCACTGGAGTTGCAGATGCTCGGCAGCAAGCGCGTCATCGCGATCGAAGACGCCGCCAAATACCGCGACGCGCTGGGCCTTCCGCTGCCGCCGGGGATTCCCGCAGCATTTTTGGAGCCGGCGCCCGATGCGGCGCTGGAGCTGCTGAAGCGGTTTGCGCGCACCCGTGGTCCGTTCACCGCGGCCGAAGCTGCAACGCGCTTCGGCTGGAGTATCGCCGCAACCCAGACACACCTGCGCACGCTCGTCGAAGCCGGCCGCCTGCTTGAAGGCGATTTCCGCCCAGGCGGCATGCATCGCGAGTGGTGTGATGTCAGCGTTCTCACCACTATCCGCCGCAAATCACTGGCTCGCCTGCGCCGCCAGATCGAGCCGGTGGAGCAGCACACGCTGGCGCGAATGGCGACGCACTGGCATGGTTGTCTGCATCGCGGCAAGGGGCTGGACGCCGTCCTCGACGCCATCGACCATCTGCAGGGTGCGCCGCTAAGCGCCTCAGCTTTGGAGCGCGAAATTCTCCCCGCCCGCGTGCAGAAATATCAGCCCGGCGATCTCGACACACTGATCGCAGCAGGCGAGATTGCATGGTGCGGCGTGGAGCCTGTCGGCGAATCCGACGGCCGCATCGCACTTTATCTTGCAGACAAGCTGCCCGTCCTGCATGCGCCGCCGTCGGCCAGTGTGGACCTGTTGGAACGCGAGACGCAAATTCTTGCTTTATTGCGTGAGCGCGGCGCCATGTTCTTTCCGGCAATCCATGAGGCCGTCGGCGGAGGCTTTCCCGGCGAGACGCTCGATGCGCTCTGGGGCCTGGTCTGGCGCGGCTTCGTCACCAATGACAGCTTTCATGCACTGCGGGCCTACATGGCGCGTCGCGCCAGCAGCCGCTCTCCGCGCCGCGTGCATACGCAGTCCTTCCGCTCGCGCCGCACCACCCTGCCCGCCCATGCGCAGGGACGCTGGTCGCTGCTGGAGCCGTCCTTCGCCCCCGCAGGCACAGCCACAGAACGCAGTCACGCCCTGGCGTTGCAGCTTCTCAAGCGTCATGGCGTGCTTACGCGCGAGTCTATAGCGCTGGAGTCGGTCGCAGGTGGTTTCAGCGCCGTGTATCCGGTGCTGCGCGCATTGGAGGAGTCCGGACGCGTGCGCCGCGGATATTTTGTGGCCGGCATGGGCGGCGCGCAGTTCGCGTTGCCGTCTGCGGTCGATATGCTGCGCTCTCTGCGCGGGGCCGAACCCGAGCGCGCGGAGATGATGGTGCTGGCCGCCACGGACCCCGCCAATCTTTACGGCGCTGTTCTGCGCTGGCCGGTGGGAAATACGGCGGAAGAACCCGCGGAGACCACCACAGCGCTGGCCGCATCGCGCGAAACCTCGCCCCGTTCGTTCGCCCGCACGGCGGGCGCGCGCGTCATCCTGCGCAACGGGGAACTGGTGGCCTACCTGCGCCGCAGCAGCACCAGCATCAGTGTTCTGCTGCCGCAAGAGGAACCTGCGCGCAGTCATGTTGCGCGCGACCTTGCTCATTTTCTGGCGGAGCTGGGGCAGCAGGATATGCAGGCTGCGCCCGCGGACCGGCGTGCAGGCCTGCTGCTGGTCACCATCAATGACATCCGCGTGGACGAGCATTTTCTCGCGCGCTTCCTGCTGGACGCCGGCTTTCAGCCCTCGCCTGCCGGCTTTCATCTGCGCCGCCTGTTGTCGACGCTTCCTCCGCGGTTGCCGGCAGCCGCTTCACAGGAGGTGCAGTAATCCATGCCCGAAGGCGATACCATTTTTCGCTCTGCCCGCGCGCTGGACCGTGCCCTGGCCGGCCGCACGGTGACGCGCTTTGAGACGGTGGTTGCGACCCTCGCCCGCGGTGACGATCAGCACCAGTTGACCGGTCGCACGGTAGAACGTGTTGAGGCCCGCGGCAAATGGCTGCTCATTCATTTTTCCGGGGATCTGATCCTGCTGACGCATATGCTGATGAATGGAAGCTGGCATATCTACCGGCCGGGCGAAGCGTGGCGCCGCGCCCGCCGGCACATGCGGCTGGTGATTGAAACCGACGAGTGGCACGCCGTCGGATTCACCGTGCCCATTGCGGAGTTCCACACCGCAGCTTCTCTGGCGCGCCGTGGAGGAGCCGTGACGATTGGCCCGGATCTGCTGGACGAGGAATTCAATGAGCAGCAGGCCATCGCTGCCGTCCTCGAGCGTCCGTCGGAGGAGATCGCCGTCGTGCTGCTCAATCAGCACGTGCTGGCCGGCATCGGCAATGTCTTCAAATCGGAAATCTGCTTCGCCTGCGGCATCCATCCCTTTCGCCGTGTCAGCTCGCTCAGCCGGCACGAGGCGGAGAAGCTGGTTGAGGTGGCCCAGCGCTATCTGAAGATGAATGTGACCGAAGACAGCGCCGAGGCCCCTACGGAGAATGCGAACGCCCGCCGCACGACTGGCTCGCTCGACCGCAGCGCAAGGCTGTGGGTCTATGGTCGCCTGGGAGAGGCCTGCCGACGCTGCGGCGCGTCCATCCTGATGCGCCGCCAGGGCAGCGAAGCGCGCACTACCTTCTGGTGCCCGGAGTGTCAGCCGCTCAACGCGCCTGCGGGTTCGCAGACAACGGAACCACGCGCGGTGGAAGGCTGGACGCGCCGTCCGCGTGCGCGTTGACCGCGTTCCGCCCCACAAAATCTCTGGCCAACCAGCCGATGCGCGCAAATCGCGGGCAAAACCATTTATCGTAAAGAGATACAACGAAGCGCCATGGCCCTGATGAAAGCAGTGCGCGGCACGCGTGACCTATTGCCGCCGGAAACTGAATTGTGGAACCGTGCGGAGCGTACAGCGCGCGATGTCTTCGCGCGATACGGCTTCGGCGAAATCCGCACGCCGATTTTTGAAGATACGCAGTTGTTCGCTCGCGGCGTTGGCGAAGAGACCGACATCGTCTCCAAAGAGATGTACACGTGGGAAGACCGGGCGCGGGCGCAGTCAGAAAAGTCACAATCGCTCACGCTTCGCCCCGAGAATACTGCAGGCGTCGTTCGCGCCTACATTGAGCACAAACTGGCGGAAACCGGCCTGCTGCAGAAGCTCTACTACATCGGCCCGCAGTTCCGCCGGGAACGGCCGCAAAAGGGCCGCTACCGGCAATTTTTTCAGATCGGGGCGGAGGTCATCGGGCCGCCAAGCGCCGGTAGCGAATCGCCGCTGCGCGATGCCGAAGTGCTGGAGATGCTGGCCACGCTGCTCGATACGCTTGGCATCACGGGCTGGACGCTCCAGATCAACTCCGTTGGCTCCGCGCAGGATAGGCCCCGATACGTGGAGAAGCTGCGTGCGGCGCTGCTCCCGGTAGCGGCAACGCTGTGCTCCGATTGCCAGCGCCGCGCCGTCGCCAATCCGCTGCGCGTGCTGGACTGCAAGGTGGCGGAGGATCAGCCGGTCATCGAAACGCTGCCGAAGATCGCGGACTTTCTCGATGACGGCTCGCGGGCTCATTTTGCCGCGGTGTGTGCAGCGCTTGGCGCGTGCGGAGTGCCGTTCACGGTCAACCCGCGGCTGGTGCGCGGACTGGACTACTACACCCGGACGACGTTTGAATTTACGCACGGCGGCCTGGGCGCGCAAAACGCGCTGCTCGGCGGCGGACGCTATGACGGTCTGAGCGAAATGCTGGGCGGCCCGCGCGCACCGGGCATCGGCTTTGCCATCGGCGCAGACCGGCTAGTGCTGACGCTGCAGGCGATGGACTCCGCAGCACGCGGCGACGAAGCCTTGCTGGATGTCTACGTAGCGCCGATTGGCGAGGCGCAGCAGAACGCCGCACTGCAGCTTGCGCGCAAGCTTCGCCGCCAGGGCCTGCGGGTCGAGCTGGGGGATGGCAATTTCCGCATTAAGAAGGCATTTGAGATGGCGGATAAGCGTGCGCGCTCCATCGTTCTGCTGGGCGAGGATGAGCTGCAGTCCGGCCAGCTTACCGTGAAGGCGTTTGCTTCCGGAGAGCAGACGAAGATTGCAAGTGACGAAATTGGAGACTATCTGCGCCGGGCATTGCGGGCCGGCGACGAGAATCAGGGGATATGACGGCAACCTTACAGGCAATGGGAGAACTGCAACGTACAGCCATGTGCGGCGATCTGCGCGCGGCGTCTACCGGACAAAACGTTGTGCTGATGGGCTGGGTCAACCGCCGCCGCGACCATGGCAATCTCATCTTTTTCGATCTGCGCGACCGTTCGGGCATTGTGCAGATTGTGCTCGATAACGAACTGAATCCGACGGCGCATGCGCTGGCCGAGCAGGTGCGCCCGGAGTATGTGGTCGCCGTCACCGGCACGGTGCGGCGGCGCGATGCCGCAGCGATCAATCCCAACATGCCTACGGGCGAAATTGAAATTGAGGCAGCCGAGCTTCGCATTCTTAACGATGCCCGGACGCCGCCGTTTTCTCCAGCAGAAGACGCCATTGGCAATGAGGAACTGCGCCTCAAGTACCGCTATATCGATCTGCGTCGCCCCGCACTGCAGCGCAACCTGGCGCTGCGGCACAAGATCACGCTGGCCGTGCGCGAGAGCCTGGCCGCGCAGGGTTTTCTTGAAGTGGAGACGCCTTGCATGACGCGCTCTACGCCAGAGGGCGCGCGCGATTATCTGGTGCCCAGCCGTGTGCATCCCGGCGAATTTTTCGCGCTGCCGCAGTCGCCGCAGCTCTTCAAGCAGATTCTGATGATCTCCGGCCTGGACCGCTACTTCCAGATTGCGCGCTGTTTTCGCGATGAAGACCTGCGTGCCGACCGGCAGCCCGAGTTTACGCAGATCGATCTTGAGATGACGTTTCCGCAGCAGGAAACAGTGTTTCGCGTCGTGGAGAAATTTCTGGCGGCGGCGTTTGGCGCGGCTGGCATCCATCTGCCCACGCCATTCCCGCAGATCACGTATGACGAGTCCATGCGCCGGTTCGGTACCGACAAGCCGGATCTCCGCCTGCCTGAGCTGGTGGACGTTCGCGAGGTCTTTGGACCGGACGAGACAACCGCCCTCGCGATCGATGCGGATCTTCCCGTGGTGGCGCTGGTTGTCCGCGGCGTGGGAGAGCTTTCCCGCAAGGAACGCGAGGAAAACCGTCCGCTGTTTGATGCTCGCAAGGGCGCAAAACTGATCGACGATATCAAGCGGCTGGAGAAGAGTTTTCCTGGCGCGGTTGCGCAGGTGCGCGAGCGCACCGCCTGCTCTGCTGACGATCTCCTGGTGCTGGTAGCCGGCGACCCGGCCGCGCGGATTGCAGCCAGCGACACCAAGAGCACTGGCCGCCTGAGCGAGCGGGAGATCGCGGTCTACTCCGCTGCCGGTTCGCTGCGCACGGAGCTCTCGCGCAAATACGCTGCGCGGCACGGCGGCTATCAACAGACGGATGACGTGCTGGCCCGCTCGCAGGATAAATCGCAAAGTCCGGTCGATGGCAGCCGCGCTTTCTTTCCCATCTGGGTGACGGATTTTCCCATGTTTGAGCACGATGCGGCCAGCGACCGCTGGCTGCCGGCGCACCATCCCTTCACCTCGCCGCATGAGGCGGATATGGAGCGTCTGACGTCCGATCCGGCATCGGTCCGCGCCCGGTATTATGACCTGGCGATGAACGGCCTGGAGCTTGGCTCCGGCTCCATCCGGATTTACCGCAAGGATGTGCAGTCGAAGATCTTCACCTCGCTGGGCATGGGCGAGGAAGAAACGCGTGAGCGCTTCGGATTTTTCCTGGAAGCGCTGGAGTATGGAACGCCGCCGCATGGCGGCATCGCGCTGGGCCTGGATCGCATCGTAATGATCCTTGCCGGGGCACAGAGCCTGCGCGACGTCATCGCCTTCCCGAAGACGGCCAAGGCCGTCGATCTTATGGTGAACGCACCTTCGCCCGTCGATGACGCTCAGCTTCGGGAGCTGCATATCCAGCGGCGACGAACGTAGCGGTGTTGGCTGCTGGCTTTTGCCGTGGCCGTTGCCTTTCTTGTTGTCATTCCCGCAGGGAATCTGCTTTTGTTGCGCCCTGCGGGCATCCGCTAGTAGGCCGGAATCCCGGTCACGCTCTGGCCGATAATGAGGGTGTGCATGTCGTGTGTACCCTCATACGTCTTCACGGACTCAAGATTCATCATGTGGCGCATCACCGGATAGTCTTCCGTAATGCCGTTGGCGCCCAGGATGTCGCGCGAGATACGCGCACACTCAAGGGCCATCCACACGTTGTTCCGCTTCGCCATGGAGATGTGTTCATGGCTCACGGTGCCCGCATCCTTCAGATTGCCCACCTGCAGGGACAGCAGTTGCCCCTTGCTGATCTCGGTGATCATCCACGCCAGCTTCTCCTGCACCAGTTGGTGGCTGGCGATGGGCTGGTCGCGGAACTGCTTGCGCAGCAGGGAGTATTGCAGCGCCGTGTCATAGCAGGACATGGCTGCGCCGATAGCACCCCAGCCGATGCCGTAGCGCGCCTGGTTCAGGCACATCAGCGGAGACTTCAGCCCGGAGCTGCCGGGCAGCAGTGCGGAGGCTGGCACCCGAACATCCTGCATGGAGAGGCCTGACGTCACAGACGCCCGCAGCGACCATTTGCCATGCACGTCATACGCGGTAAAACCGGGGAGTTTCGTATTGACCAGAAAGCCGCGGATGCGACCGTCTTCGTCGTCCACTTTTGCCCAGATCACTGCCACATCTGCCAGCGAACCGGAGGTGATCCACATCTTTTCGCCGTTCAGAATGTAGTCGCCTCCGTCTTTCTTTGCGCGGGTGCGCATGCCGGCCGGGTTGGAGCCGAAGTCGGGCTCCGTCAGGCCGAAGCAGCCCAGCTTTTCGCCTTTGGCCATCTGCGGCAGCCACTCATTCTTCTGCTCGTCGCTGCCGAAGGCGTAGATGGGATACATGACCAGCGCCGACTGCACGCTGACGAAGCTGCGCAGGCCGGAGTCTCCGCGTTCGGTCTCCTGCATCACCAGGCCGTACTCCACGTTGTTCATCCCGGCGCAGCCGTA
>JAJXUS010000090.1 GCA_021782675.1 Acidobacteriota bacterium | reverse complement strand
CCATCAGGCCGACCGTCAGATCAGACAGTTTGATGTTGCCGAGCGCCCGTTGCAGTGCTTGCCCGATTACGACAGAATTGTTCTGCGCCTTGCATCTTCCCTCCAGATCGCAGCGGCCCGGCTGCGTGGCACATTCGGTAAATCCGATGGAGCCTTCGAAGGCTTCCACGATCTCGGCCACGGAGATCTGGGAAGGACGCCGCGCCGGAGAGTATCCGCCCTTGACCCCGCGATGCGAGATCAACAGGTCGTGATCCAGCAGCTCCTTCAAGATTTTCACCACCGTCGGAACGGGAAGCTCCGTCGCTGCGGCCAGCCCTCGGGCGGTGTGCAGCGTGTCCTCAGGATGGCTGGCCACATGCTGCATCACCACCAGAGCGTAATCGGTCAGTTTATTAAGCCGGAACATGGGAAGTCAGCGCCTGTGGGAAGTAGTACCAAATCCGTCCACTTTCAACTTTATCACGGACACGCTGAGTGTCCAAGCTGACTGGCGTATGGGTTCTTTCGTAGGGGGCGTACCCGCCTTGACCGCCACGGACGCTGAGATCGTTTTTGCCAGGAGGTTGCCTGTTCCCGCACTTTGGGCAATAATCGACTCAACCGAATCAAACAAACCTCAACAACGCTGTTCCCTCTATTGCTTCTGGCTGTCCTGATTTAATCGCGCCCTACAATCACCCGCTCGTTCGAACAGTTGTCACTACGTCTCAGACTTTTTGCGCGCCGCCGCGCGGTCGCGCCGTTGTGTTTGGCTGTCCCTGATTGCAATGCCGCCTCCACGAAACCCTTTTTAACCGCCTTTTAGGAGAGCGCGTGAAACACATATTTACCCTGGCCTTGCTCGCACTCGCCAGTGTCGCATCCGCCCAAATGCCTGTCCCGGCCACAACTGCGGGAGCCCCGCCAGCCACTACAAGCAATGATCTGAGCGGTACTGCCATTTCGGCATGCGGCAAGATCACTTCTCCCGGCAACTATTACCTCACGACGAACCTGACCTGCCCGGGTACGGCCCTCCTGGTGTCGGGCCCTGGAATCCACCTCAACCTGAACGGCCACACGATCGTCTACGGGACTGCTGGAGGCGCGCTGGGCTCGATCTATGGCATTGAAAACGATGCGTGCTGGGATACCGATCAAAAGCCGGTCACAATTCCGTGCGACAACTCAGGGGCTGGGATTGGAATTGAGATTTATAACGGATCCATCGTTCAGTCTACCCACGCCCCAGCCTTCTCGCATGCTCTCTACTTCGGGCAAAACGAGAACACCAACCAGCTCATTAACATTCACAATCTGACGATCACCGTGCAACAAACCGGATCCTCTGGATTCTTCAGTACGTTTCAAGGTGGCCAGATTCTGATCGAGCACAACACCATCTACGACAACGTCCGTTCCATCAACCGACCTGGGCAGTCCGATCAGGGAGCCCGTGCTCAATACCAGGGAGAGGCCATCCACGTTGACAATTCAAAGCAGATGGTCGCCCCCGATCAGATCGCGTACAACAAGATCGTTGGTTCTCCGCAGGGCGGAATCCGCGATACCTCCACCGGCGCTCAGATTTATCAGAACGACATCAGCATGAATGCTCTTTATGCGAATGACTTCTGTGTCGATGTGCCCGGCACAAACGAAAGGGTGTATAGCAACAACTGTCACCCGATAAACGGGCGTGGGATCCACATCGACTCGGAAGGCAGCTACGCTTATAACAATCTGATTGCCGTCACGGAAGCCCCCGTAAACCGCGAGTACGGCGGCTGCGAGGGCGGAGGCGCTTACGGTGTGCAGGTCGAAGACGATATCCAGCACGCCGGCAATGTGGAAGTCTATGGAAATACAGCGACAGTTAATACCGGGCAGTGCGGCGGCGCGCCATTCCGTATCACCAGTTGGCAAGCTGGCGAACCGGCAATGGTTGCGAATAACCACTGGGTTGTCAATCAAACACCGGGCGCGAATCAATACGGAGGTTTCCTTTACTCCTTCGATAACAGCAACGTTTCAGCTGTGACGTTTGGCCAGGGCGGTGCCTCGGACGCATTGCAAACCAATGGTCCCGCCTGCGTTTACGTCGATTGGAATGGCGCCCAGAACATCACGATGTCCATTCCAAACTGCCGGGCGCCTTATGCGCTTGCTCTGAATAGTGGCCCGGGTTATTACACCACCTTCAAAATCTCCAATGCTCCCAGTTCACAAACCTATTGCACGCAATGGGCGCAGGCCCTGGGAACCGTCGATGGCGCTACCATCAAATGCCCTAAGTAACCACCACCAGCCTGCGCGCCTTCATGGGCCCGCTTAACACAAGTGGCTGCAGTTGCTAGACTGCGGCCACTTGCCTTTTCTACTTGGTGATGACCCCACCCGCGCCTCTACCCTGATCGGGAAAGCATTGTGGGATAATGTGTCCACGCGTCCAGCCCAGGGTCTGCCGGAAAGAGGTGCCGTGAAACGTCAATTGAAGGCGTGGCTGCTCTCAGCACGCATGAAACGCGCCGTCGATCGCGTCGAATCGGCCGTGCCGCTGATTGCAAAATGGCATCGCTTCGAATACGAGCAGCACTTCTTACGAATCTCGAAGTGGGAGCGCTTGTTCGCCGGCGTGTACCCAACTTTCAATGCCGCGGAGACTTCAATTCCAACAGGACGGCCCAATAGCTACGACAATGAGGACTCTTCCCGATTCCTCGGACACAAAACATCGGTGCGGGCCAGTGACTACCCCGTCCTTTTCTTCCTGGATCGCCTGCTGCGCGAATACAACAAGGTTTTCGATTTCGGCGGCTATACGGGCCTTTCGTTCTATTCTTTCGAACGCCTGCTGCACTATCCGGCCGGGCTGGACTGGAAGATATACGACCTGCCTTCCGTCGTCGCGACCGGACAACGCATCGCCGCAGAAAAAGCCGAGACCCGGCTGACATTCACTACTTCTTCTACCGATGCTGAAAATTTCCCCATCCTGACCGCGTTCGGTTCCCTCCAGTTTCCGAAGCACACCTTTGACTATTTTTTGGCGCAACTGCGCCAACGCCCAAAGCATATCCTGATCAATAAGCTGCCACTCACTGAGCTGCCCACCTTTTACACGGTGCATAACATGGGGCCGGCTCTTACGCCATACCGCATTCAGAATCGCAAGGAGTTCATTGATTCCGTCATCGGATCGGGCTATGAACTGGTGGATGTCTGGGAAAACAGTGACTTCGCCTGCTATATTCCCGGTTACCCGGATCATTCCGTCAAGGCATTCAGCGGACTTTATTTTCGGCAACTGAACTAGCGTTCGGCGCACATCGCCTGGACCACAGGTTTGGTGACCCCGGGAAGATTCGAACTTCCGGCACGCAGTTTAGGAAACTGCTGCTCTATCCACCTGAGCTACGGGGCCACTGCCTAAAAGTCTACACGGCATCTGAGCGCTGCCTGGGTCCAGCTAGTACCGAATATCCGCCATCTGACCCCGCACCTGTTGCTGCTCGTCAGCGGTTAGCGGCAGCAGCGGCAGCCGGGGAATGCCCCCGTAATATCCATTCAGATCGCAAGCGTACTTCAGCGCCGGAATACCCATCCGCGATCCAACACTGGTCGAAGCCGCTTGAATTTTCTGTTGCTTATCGCTCGTCAACTTCGCGTCCCCATCCCGGAACGCCGCCCAGACTTCATAGCAACACTGCGGCGCACAGGTAGCAAATGCAAGGATCCCGCCCACTGCGCCAGCATCGAGACACGCCTGCAGTGTGCTGGCGCCGCCGCTTAGCACGGCAAATCCAACTTGTTTCTGGCGCGTCCTGGCGGGCATACGCTCTGCGACTGTAATCGCGGCGCTTCCGTTTGCCAGCGCACTCGCGGCGACCAGCGCCTCCTGCTCCAGCAGCATGCGGCGCGGCACCGCGGCAAATGTTGTGGTCACAGTCACAGAACGCCGCACCGCCTGGGTCGCCTGCACAATCGCGGCTACGCGTTTTGCGTCGCCGCTGGAATCCTTTATGCCAATGATGTTCGGGTGCTGTGCCAGCTCTGCAACCACCTCAACCGGCAAATCGTACTGCGTCAGCGCCGGAACGCTGTACAGAATCACCGGCAGCGCGGAGCGATCGGCGATTGCGCGATAGTACGTCAGCATCTCCAGCGGCTCGCGATCCCGGCGATGCAGTTGCGCCCGGTAAAAATGCGGCGTCCGTACCAAAACGGCATCGTAGTGCAACCGCGCCGCGTACTCCGCCAGTTCTGCCGTCTGCCGCACACTCTCGTGCCCAACACCGGCGATCATCACCTTGTCCTGCGTCGCCGCGCCAATCGCAGCCCGTAGTACTTCGCGCTGCTCCTCGTCGCTCAGCATCACTGCCTCGCCTGTCGATCCCAGCACCACCATGCCTGCCAGCTGCGTGCGGGAGTAGCGCGCAACATTGTGCTCCAGCTTGCGCAGATACAGCGAGCCGTCGGGGTAAAAAGGAGTTGTGATGGGCGGAAAAATGCCTTCGAGCAGCATAGCTACATTTTAGGGGATAGGGTCGCCCTGCGATATTCTTCCGGTGCCCGGCCCACCAGCATTTTGAAATCACGGATCAAATGCGCCTGATCAAAATATCCCAACTCCTGCGCCAGCGCGGCCCAGTGCAGTCGCTCCCCGCTTTGCAGACGGGCGATCAACTCATGCAGGCGATACCGTCGAATCACCCACTTCGGAGAAACCCCTACAAACTCCCGAAAGAGCCGCTGCAGCGCTCGAACACTTTCTCCAGACGTTCGCGCCAGGTCTTCCACGCTTCTAATGGCTGGCGTTGCGAGAATCGAATCAACCAGCGCATTCGCCTGCTCCACCCGCGGATCGAACGTCCCCATGCGCCTTTCCAGAAAGTAAAAGGCCATGTTCGCGAGGGTCTCCGGCGCCTCGGTGCGAAGCATCTCTTCGCGAAACGCCACGGCATCGACGCCGAAGATCTCCTCCACCGAGAAGACTTTATCGGTCAGCTCGGCCATGGCACGCGGAACGAAGGCTCGCATCCCGCCCGGCCGAAACTTCACGCCGAAAGCCCACCCCTCGTCGGCCAGCACCCGGACAAAGCGCTTCCGCGAAACGCCGCTGACCTGCAGCTTTCCTTCATCCATAACCAGATACGCGTTGGGATGGGGCGCCGTTTCCTGTGTGTGCGTGGGCTGGCCGCTCAAGTCCCACGCCACCCGCCACGCGTAGGCCACGCATAATTGCAGGCTCGCTGGCGGTGCCCAGCGCACGACGTCCGGCGGTGCCGCTCCAGTTGCACAAGCCAGAACGCCGCGCGATGCCTGGAATCCCTGCGGAAGCAGTTTGGCGCCGTCCCAAGCTTCCGCGTGTCGCGTTTTTCCAATTCCTTCGAGCTGCTCTTTCATACACTCTGCGTCAAGGAGCTTCCCATGTCAGAACTTGTTGTTCGCCGATCCGTCACCATCCACGCACCCGCCAAGACAACCTGGCGCGTCCTCACGGACAACACCTTCATCCCGCAGTATATGTTTGGCTGCATCGCGGAAACGGACTGGCAGCCCGGCTCACCATTGCTCTGGAAAGGAGCGGCCGACGGTAAGTTATACGTTAAGGGCGCAATCGTCACCTTCGACGCTCCGCGCCTGCTGCGGTACATGACCATCGACCCGAACGATCCCGAAGTGCCCGATCTACCGGAGAACTACCTGACGATGAGCTTTAGCATCCGGGAGGAAAATACCGGGTGCCGGCTGGAGATGGTTGCGGAGGGATTCAACACCGTCGCAAAAGGCACCGAGCGCTATCAGGAAGTGAACGCAGGCGACGATTCCCTGCTGCTTGCGATAAAAGAGATTGCTGAAACGCTGACCGATTGAGCAAGCCGGAGCGGATTGTACTCCGCCCCGACTCCACCACCGCTAAACTTCAGCCGTCATCCGTGTGGCGTGCAAATGCTGCAGTGCGTTGACGGATATCTGCGGCCGCTGCATGGCAGCGATCCCTTCGACCGCGGCACGCGCCGCCGCTATCGTCGTAATCGTCGGGATACGCTGGGTGACCGCAGCGCGCCGGATGGACTTCTCATCGAAGAATGTATCCTGCCCGCGCGGCGTGTTGATGATCAGGTGAATCCGCTCGCCCTTGATCAGGTCCACGATATTTGGCCGGCCCTCTTTCACCTTGTACACACGCTCCACCACAAAGCCAGCCTTTTCCAGAACGTCCGCCGTTCCGTGGGTCGCGACCAGGTGGAACCCCAGCTCAATGAACTGACGGGCCAGCGCAACTGCTGCTGGTTTGTCGTGGTCGTTGACGCTCAGAAATACTGTCCCCTCCACCGGCAGTCGCTGCCCCGCTGCAAGTTGAGCTTTTGCAAACGCCTCGCCGAAGGATGCGCCGACGCCCATCACCTCTCCAGTCGATTTCATCTCCGGACCCAGAACCGTGTCCACACCGGGAAACTTGTTCCACGCAAATACCGGCGACTTGACGAAGTAGTTCGGCCCGGTCTCCAGCAGTCGCCCGCTGCCAACGTACTCCGGCAGAAATTCCCGCAGCTTGCGCCCTGTCATCAGCCGAGCGGCGATCTTCGCGAGGGGCACGCCGGTGGCCTTGGAAACATACGGCACGGTACGAGAGGCGCGCGGGTTCACCTCAATCACAAATACCTTCTCCCGCTGCACCGCGAACTGGATGTTCACCAGCCCGACGACATGCAGCGCCCGCGCCAGCTTTATGGTGGACTCGCGAATATGCTTGAGCACCGTTTCGCTTAGATCGACGGTTGGCATCACACAGGAAGAATCGCCGGAGTGGATCCCGGCCTCTTCAATGTGCTGCATGATTCCGGCGATCACGACATCTTCGCCATCGCACAGCGCGTCCACGTCCACTTCAATGGCGTCTTCCAGAAAGTGATCGATCAGGACGGGCCGCTCCTGCGAATATTCCACGGCCTCCCGCATGTATCGCGTGACGGCATCGTCGTCGTACGCAATCACCATGGCCCGGCCGCCCAGCACATAGGAAGGCCGCACCAGCACCGGATACCCTACCCGCTGCGCCCCCGCTACAGCCTCCTCCACACTCGTAGCCAGCGCGCCCGGCGGCTGCGGGATTTTCAGTTTTTCCAGCAGCCTGCCAAAGCGGTCGCGGTCTTCCGCCAGATCAATCGACTCCGGAGAAGTACCAATGATCGGCACTCCCGCCGCTTTCAGCGGCAGCGCCAGCGTCAGCGGTGTCTGCCCGCCGAACTGCACAATCATGCCGATCTCCGCGCCGGACTGCGCCTCGTGCTCGTAAACTTCAAGCACGTCTTCCAGCGTCAGCGGTTCAAAGTACAGCCGGTCGCTGGTGTCATAGTCCGTTGAGACCGTCTCCGGGTTGCAGTTGACCATGATGGTTTCAAAGCCATCGTCCTTCAACGCAAAGGCGGCGTGACAGCAGCAGTAGTCGAACTCAATGCCCTGGCCGATCCGGTTTGGCCCCGCTCCCAGAATGATGACCTTTTTCTTCGCCGTCGGCAGC
>JAJXUS010000089.1 GCA_021782675.1 Acidobacteriota bacterium | reverse complement strand
CGAGCGACCTGCGCGCCTCCGCATCGCTGGTTCTAGCCGCGCTGGTTGCGGAAGGCGAGACCATCATCGACCGCGTCTATCACATCGATCGCGGCTACGAACGCATTGAGGAAAAGCTGCGCGGTGTGGGCGCAAAGATCCGCCGCATCGGCAACGTATTCCGCGACAGTGAATCGCCAGCCGCCGCGGCCGTACAGTAGCCGATCTGCCGCTTGCTGGAGCCCTTAGCCCCTTACGCTATGCACCGCCCGCAAAAATATCTCGCGCCACTACGCTTCCTCCGCCACGCATTGCGTGGCCACTGGCTGGCCCCCTGGCGTAGCCCCTACCTGCGCTGGCGCATTGAGACATACTCCGGCATCCCCGCAGAAACGGTGAATGCCGCGGTATTCTTCCAGTTCCTCTCCTCGGAAAAGGGTCAGTTATTGCGCTTTCTTTCCTGGGTTGCAGAGATGGAAACCTACCGGCAGAACGTCGGAGGATAAATTGGTTCGTTACGGAATTCTCGGCTTTGGGCATCACGGCGGCAAGCGCCTAGTTCCCGCTTTTGCCCGGGCGCAGCACTCCCGGCTCGCAGGGCTGTGGCGCAGAGATCCGGAAAAGGCAATGCAAAGCGCGGGACGCTTCGGCATCGAACACGTCTTCCCGTCTGCCGAAGAACTCTGCCGCTCGCCGCTGATCGACGCCATCTTCATCACTTCTCCGGACGCTTTCCATATGCCGGATGCGCTGCTGGCGTTTCGTCACGGCAAGCATGTGCTTTGCGAAAAGCCGCTGGCCATGAACACCGGCGAGGCCGACCGCATGCTGGCCGCGGCCCAGACAGCCGGCGTCCACTTCGGAGTGGCGCAGAATTTCCGCTACAACGAGAGCCTTCGCCTTGTTCGCAACTGGGTGCAATCCGGCCGCATCGGCACACCCCGTTTCGCCACCGCCCACTTTTATTTTCAGGCGGAGCGCAGCCCGCGCGCCTGGATCGACAATCCCGCGCTCGCCTGCGGCGGCTCACTCGGCGATGTCGGCATCCATTGCATCGACGCCCTCCGCTACGTGCTCTTGCAGGATGTTGCCGCAGTGTCCGCCATTGCGCGGTCGGACGACCACTCCGGCGGACTGGACACCAACGCCGTGCTGGCGCTTGAGTTCTCCGGGGCAACGCTTGGCAGTGTCATGAGCGGATTTCGTTCGCACTACCGCTCGTTTCTTGAAGTAGCCGGCGAGAATGGAACCATCCAGGCGGAAAATGCGATGGACGTCGATCACTCTGTAGAAGTTCGTTTGCTGCGCGGCGGCAAGACCCTTGAGAATCAGCGCGTCTCGAACGCCGATGCCTATCGCCGCATGCTCGATGCCTTCAGCGCATGGATTGAAGGCGGCGGCGAATACGCCGCGCCAGCGGCCGATGGCCGCAACAATCAGCAGGCGCTGGACGCCGCCTACGCGAGCTGGCGCTCGGGCATGCGGCAGATCATTCCGGCCGGTGGATAGCCGCGCCCATTAGCGGCTGACCTCGCGGTTCAGCCGGAGCTGTCCGGTGCCGCCATCGTCCGGCCGCGCACGCATAACAAAGTAGACGCTGCCCAGCACCACCGCTGCCCCCAGCATCATCGTCCACGGCACCGCCTCGCGCATAAAGGCCGCACCCTCCACCACCGCAAGAATCGGCACCACAAGCTGCAGGCTGGTCAGTTGGTACGCCTCAACGTGCTTCAACAGCCAGTAGTAAAGGGTGAAACTCAGCGCGCTGGCGAAGATGCTCAGAAACACAAGCGCGACGATGGAGCTTGTCTCCCAGTGCGATGGCCGGTTGCGCTCAAAGAGCAGGCTTGCCAGCCCCAGCCAGATTCCCCCAAAAAAGAATTGAATCGACGTACTCAAAAACGGATGGACGCCCGCCAGTGTCTGCTTTGCGTATACCGAGGACCAGGCATACAGCGACACCGCACCCAGCACAGCAACCGCGCCCACTGCCTGCCACAGCGAGGTTGAGATGGCGCCTGACAGCACAAACCCCAGGCCGCCCAGTCCGATAATCATCGCCTGCCACGCCGTGCGCGGCACGCTGCGCCCAGCCATCAGCGGCGTCAAAATCGCCGTCATCAGCGGCATGGCGCCAAAGATCAGCGCCGTCAGCCCCGAAGAAAGCCGCTGCTCCGCCCAGAAGGTCAGAGCGGAAGGCACCGCGATCATCGTGAAGCTCAGCAGAAGTACGGCCCGCAGTCCGCGGCCGGCCGGCCACGCCAGCCGCAGCCCACGAATAAACGGCAGCAGCAGCGCCGACGCCAGCAAAAAGCGCAGCGACGCACTGCGCATCGGCGGCGCCGCCGTCACCAGCACCCGGATCGCCATCCAGGTGCTGCCCCACACCGCGCACAGCGCCAGCATGGCGAGAATCACGCGAGGCTTCATCGTTGTCTGCTCCAGAAATTCCAGTGCACTTTGCCGGCAGAAAAAAGGCGGACTGCCCGAAGACAGTCCGCCGGATATTACTGCCCACAGCGTCATAGTCCGCCAACAGCGGGACAGCGCAGCGGGCTCGTCCGATTAGCGCCGTCCGCCGCCCGGTCCGCGGCCACCACCACCTGGACGACGCCGGCGGCGCTGACCGCCTGCTCCACCGCCCGGACCGCGATTGCCCTGTCCGTGCGGAGCTGGAGCGCCCTCCGGCCGGTTGAAGTTTTCATCCCCGCCCGGAGCGTCTTCCTCGTCAAAGTCGCCGCTCTCCAGCACAATCGTGCTGCCATTGGAGGCGGGCTGACCCTCGCCACTCGAAGCCGCAACACTATCGACCCGTCCACCGCCTGCATTCGGATCCGGCAGTCCCAGCTTTTGCCGCTGTTCCTTCAGGATCGCCTTGCGCGAGAGCTTGATGCGGTTGCCCTCAATGCCCAGCACCTTGACCAGTACCTGGTCGCCCTCGTTCAGTTCGTCCTTCACTTCGTGGACGCGATGCTCGGCGATTTCGCTGATGTGCAGCAGGCCGCCGGTTCCCGGGAACAGCTCGACAAACGCGCCAAACTCCGCCAGCCGAACCACCTTTCCCAAGTAGGTCTTGCCGACTTCGGGCACCGCTGTCAGATTGCTGATCTGCTCGATCGCGCGCTTCAATCCGTCCGCGTCCGAGGAGGCCACGTTCACCTTGCCCGAATCGTCCACGTCGATCTTGACGCCGGTCGCCTCAATAATGCCCCGGATCGTCTTGCCGCCTGGCCCGATCAGATCGCGAATCTTGTCAGTCGGAATCTGCATGGTGTGGATCCGCGGCGCAAATGCGGATTTCTCCGAGCGCGCTTCATTCAGCACGGCGTCCATCTTGTCCAGCAGGAACAGGCGGCCTTCGCGGGCCTGCGCCAGCGCCTCCCGCATAATCTGGCCCGTCACGCCGCCGATTTTGATGTCCATCTGCAGCGCGGTAATGCCGTTACGCGTGCCGGCCACCTTGAAGTCCATGTCGCCGTAGTGGTCTTCCGCGCCCGCAATGTCCGTCAGGATCGAGTACTTCTCGCCTTCCTTCACCAGGCCCATCGCAATGCCGGCCACCGACGTCTTCAGCGGGATGCCCGCCTGCATCAGCGCCAGGCTGGCGCCGCAGACCGTCGCCATCGACGAGGAGCCGTTCGACTCCAAGATATCGGAGACGATGCGAACTGTGTACGGCGACTCATCCTCACCCGGCAGGACCGCCGAAATCGCCCGCTCCGCCAGCGCGCCATGGCCCACTTCGCGGCGGCCGACGCCGGTCATACGTCCAACCTCACCAACGGAAAACGGCGGAAAGTTATAGTGCAACATGAAGCGTTTCCGCTGCTCGCCTTCAAACGTCTCGAGCCGCTGCGAATCGTCGAGCGTGCCCAGCGTCGCCGTCACCAGCGCCTGCGTCTCGCCGCGCGTAAACAGCGCTGAGCCGTGCACCCGGGGCAGGACACCCACTTCAATCGAAATCGGGCGAATCTCATCGAACCGTCGCCGGTCGGGGCGAATCTTCTGCTCAATCACCTGCTCGCGGAAGATGTTCTCCCGCAGCAGCTCGTAATACTTCGAAAGCTTCTTCGGTGCGGCCGGATCGTCCGCAGGCAGCTCCGCCTTCAGCTCGTCCTTGATCTGCTTGACCATGGCGTAGCTTTCCGTCTTCGCATGCTTCTTGGTATCCAGCGCATCGCGCAGCCGGTCGCCGACCTTGGCATTCATCTGGTCGTAGTAAGCTTTGTCGAATTCCACGGCCGCGACTTCGCGCTTCGGCTTGCCGGCCTTGCTCACCAGCTCAGAGATGCCGCTGCAGATCTTGCGAATCTCCGTGTGCGCGAACTCAATGGCGTCGACGATCGACTCCTCCGACACCTGCTTGGCGCCCGACTCGATCATTACGATGCCGTCCTGCGTGCCGACCACCGTGATCGACATATCGCCTTCACGCATCTCGGCGTAGCTGGGATTGATGATGAACTGGCCATTCACGCGACCGACGCGCACCGCGCCCACCGGGCCACCGAACGGAATGTCCGAAAGCGCAACCGCGCAGCAAGCTGCGTTAATGCCGATAATGTCCGGATCGTTTTCCTTGTCCGCCGACATGACCAGCGCGATGACCTGCGTCTCGTTGCGGAAACCCTCAGGAAACAGTGGGCGGATCGGGCGGTCAATCTGGCGGGCGGTCAGAATTTCACGCTCGCTCGGGCGGCCTTCACGCTTGATGAATCCGCCGGGAATGCGTCCACCGGCGTAGGTGTACTCACGATAGTCCACGGTGAGCGGGAAAAAATCGATGCCCTCCTTTGGGTCAGGCGATGCAACGGCGGTGGCCAGAACGACGGTGTCGCCCAGCGTCACAAGGGCCGCACCAGAGGCCTGCTTGGCCATACGTCCCGTTTCAAACGATAGACGTTTGCCGCCGGCTAATTCGACGGTGACTTCATGTTTCATAGGTTGTTCCTCAAAGAATCGTGTAGGGGGGCGGGAGTGCAGCGGGGTTGCGGCGAGAACGGGGTAAGCGGCGTGGAAGAAAGAAATCCAGAATGCGCGGAGGGGCGCAGGAGCGGCCCCCGCCGAATGCCGCAAACCGTCAGCGCAACTCCGCTTTCCAACCCGGAATATGCGAAGTTTCGCTGCCGCTTACTTGCGGATGCCCAGTTTGCCAATCACTTCCCGGTAACGGTCCGAGTCGTGCTTCTTCAGATAATCCAGAAGACGGCGGCGGTTGCTCACCATCATCAGCAAACCACGGCGGGACGCATGATCTTTGCTGTGCGTCTTGAAATGCGTGGTGAGTTCCGTGATGCGCTCGCTCAACAGCGCAATCTGGACCTCGGGGCTGCCTGTGTCGCTTCCGTGTGTACGGAAGCTTTCAATCACTTCAGTTTTTCTTTCCGGTGCCAGCACAGTGGCTACTCCTGTCTGCTTGGTCGATTACACTCGATAAGTGTCTGATTAAGAGTAACATGAAAGGTCCGGTGCGGTCCGGTTTCTGCACTCCCGCAGACCACCGTTGGCGGGTCGTTCCCCGGTCGGAATCGCCATGCAAAAGCCCCCCATCATCACCCTCACCACTGACTTTGGCCTGCAGGACCCCTTCGTCGGCGTCATGCACGGCGTTATCGCCGGCATCTGCCCGTCGGCCCGCGTCATCGATCTGACCCACGGCATTGCCGCCTTCAACGTACTCGACGGCGCCCTCGCTCTCTGGCAGTCCTTCCGTTATTTCCCGGTCGACACCATCCACACCATCGTCGTGGATCCCGGCGTGGGCAGCAAACGCAGCGCCCTGCTGGCGCGCATGCACGGTCAATGGTTTATCGCGCCGGATAACGGCACCCTCACCCTGGTCGAGCGCGAGGCGATCCGGGCCGGCGGCCAGTGCGGTACCTGGAAGATCACCAGTCCCGCCGTCATGCTGCCCGAGCAAAGCAACACGTTTCACGGGCGCGACATCTTCTCTCCAGCAGCGGCGCACCTGGCCTGGCATCTGGAGCACGGTAGCGTCGATCCGGCCCACTTCGGCATTCCGGTCCATGCAATCACGGAGCTTCCAGTGCCGGAGCCCATCCATCATCCGGATGGCTCGATAGAAGGCGTCATCCTCAAAGCGGACAAATTCGGCAATCTGCTGACCAGCATCCCGAGCGCTGCACTGCCCAAAGACATCGGCAAGCTGCGAATCTTGGCCGGCGATCAGGTCATCGACCGCTTCACCCGCTTCTTTGCCGGCGGGGAGCCGGGTCAGCTCGTCGGCATTCCCGGCAGCTCCGGCCTGCTGGAGATCGCGGTCAACCGCGGCTCGGCCCTGGCCATCACCGGGCTGAAACCCGGCACAGCGGTAATCCTGACGCGCAAGCCCTGAAAACACGAGGGCGGACCGTCGCCGGTCCGCCTCGCTGACTTCCCTGCCAGTCGCGCTCAGCGCTTTTCCACCAGCATCTGCTCCTCGACCAGGTTCGTCAGGTCGCGCTTGGCCAGCCCGTGCTTCAGCTTGTTGTACTCGTCCACCTTGCTCGACCAGTTCATGGAGCAGAACTTCGGCCCGCACATGGAGCAGAACGCCGCTTCCTTGTAATAGTCATCGGGCAGCGTCTCGTCATGCATGGAACGCGCCGTCTCTGGATCGAGCGACAGTGCAAATTGCTTGTCCCAGTCAAACGTGTAGCGGGCGTGGCTGATCGCATCATCGCGATCGCGCGCGCCAGGCCGGTGGCGCGCTACGTCTGCCGCGTGCGCGGCGATCTTGTAGGCGATGATGCCGTCCTTCACGTCCTTCTCGTTCGGCAGTCCCAGGTGCTCCTTGGGCGTCACGTAGCACAGCATAGCCGCGCCGTACCAGCCGATCATTGCCGCGCCAATAGCACTGGTGATGTGGTCGTAGCCGGGCGCAATGTCTGTCACCAACGGCCCCAGCGTGTAGAACGGCGCGCCGTGGCAGTACTCCACTTCCTTCTCTACCTGCTCCTTGATCTTGTCGAGCTGCACATGGCCTGGCCCTTCGATCATCGTCTGCACGTCTGACTTCCAGGCAATCGACGTCAGCTCGCCCAGCGTCTTCAGCTCGGCAAACTGCGCCTCATCGCTCGCATCCGCCAGGCATCCGGGACGCAGCCCGTCGCCCAGCGAAAAGCTCACGTCGTGCTTGGCCATCACCTTCACGATGCGGTCAAAATGCTCGTACAGAAAATTCTGCTTGTGATGATGCGTCATCCATTGCGCCAGAATCGCGCCGCCGCGGCTGACGATTCCCGTGATGCGACGCGCCACCAGCGGTACGTACTGGATCAGCAGGCCCGCATGCACGGTGAAGTAGTCGACACCCTGCTCCGCCTGCTCCTCGATCACTTCGAGATATACATCGATGTTCAGGTCCTCGAGCTTCTTCACCCGGTTCAGCGCCTCATAAATCGGCACCGTACCAATCGGCACCGGGGAGTGACGCAGAATCGCTTCGCGGATCGTAGGAATATCGCCGCCCGTTGAAAGATCCATCACCGTATCGGCGCCGTAGTGCACCGAGGTATGCAGCTTGCGCAGCTCTTCGTCGATGTTCGACGTGATGGCGGAGTTGCCGATGTT
>JAJXUS010000088.1 GCA_021782675.1 Acidobacteriota bacterium | reverse complement strand
CCAAGAACCACAATCACAGGATGGCAACCGGCCTCCATGGCAACGCGGATCGAGCGGGCCAGCAGCGTTTCCTTCTTCCATCGGACCAGTTGCTTGGGAACGCCCAGACGAGACGAGGCCCCGGCCGCGAGAATGACGGCGCCATGACTCACAGCCCACCCATTGCGCAGAGTTCGACGAGAGATGGCCGGTCCTTGCCTTCCGCCAGATACTGTTCTACGGAGTCAGCCGTTAGTTTCTGCGGCCCGGCGCCTCTTCCACTGCGGCACGCCTGAATCTCCGCCAGAATCGAGAGTGCGATGGCATCCGGGCCTTCTGCGCCAATATCAATCCCCGCCGGCGTATGGACGCGCTTCAGACACTCCGCCAGCGGAAGTCCCAGGCTGGCTGCGGCCTGATCGAGGAGCATGGCGCTCCGGTGCCGCGCTCCAAGCAGTCCTAAATACCGCAGCCGCAGCGGAAGCAATCCTTCCAGACATTGCCCATCCTGCTGAAAGCTGTGCGTCATGACGACCGCCGCGTCCGATGCCTGCACACTGCCAATGGCCGCTGCAATCGATTCGCTGAATTGTATGGCGGGATCGGGAAAGCGCTGCCGGCGGAGGAGGTTCGTCCGGCCATCCGCGAGCGTCACGCTCCAACCCAGCAGCAGAGCCATAGCCGCCAGCGGTTTCGCATCGTCTCCAGCGCCAAAAAGAAATAGACGTTGCGGCGGCAGCAGCGGTTCGACGACGATGCCATCCAGCAGGGTGCATGCGTCTCCGCAAGCGCCTCGTACGCTGGCGATTGCAACGGAAGATAAATCCGGACTGGAAAAAATCACGTCCCCGCCGGGCTTGAAAATTGTCCGCCGCAGCGGCCGGTCCGCCTGTGGGAGCCACGTAGCCGAAGTGAAACTGTGCCCGCTCAGCGCCTGTTCCATCGCCTGCAGCAGAGCCTGACATTCCGCGGAATCTACTGGCTCGATCAGGATATCCAGCACGCCCCCGCATCCCAGACCGAACGGAATCTCTGAACCTTCCTCGATCAGTGTGGAATAGCGCTCGACGACAGCTCCATTTCTGGCCAGCCAGGCGGCTCTGCGCACCAGATCCGCTTCCAGACACCCACCGCTGATGCCTCCCACATAGGTGCCTTGCTTACCGAGCATCAGCCGCGCGCCGGGACGGCGGTAGCTCGATCCCTGCACGCCGACCAGCGTTGCCAAAAATCGTCCGCTCCCCTGACGCCAGCTGTCGACGAGTTGGCGATGTTCGCGCATGAATAGGCGAAGTGTACACCTGTCACCAAAATTCTTGGCGGAATCGAGCAGTGTTGAAGCCGATCGACCCCGAGAACAAGTCCTGGTTTTGTTTGGCGGAAAGCGCCTTCACGGTCATATCGCCCAAATGGGCTTCAGACCTGCAATCGAACGGCCCTGCGTGTCACTTCGGACATTCGAGCTGGGACGAGAGGACGCTTGAGACTAAAGTTTAGGAAATGACCCGGAACGGTGCGAGGAAGTGTGCAATTGGCTGCCCCTCAGGGATTCGAACCCCAATATGCTGATTCAGAGTCAGCTGTCCTACCATTGAACGAAGGGGCAGTTCGTGGCACGGGACGGTGATGTCCCTTACTGAATATATTTGCGCGCCTGCGTGTGGTCAAACTCGGCGACGGCGCGAGAAACTTTCCGGCAAACACCTGAGTCTATAACCAAAGATCGACCCGCCCCGGCTGATCGCGGGAAGGAATGTCTATGAACCCGTCACATCGCTTCATTTCCGCGCTTCCCCGCTGTCTGACATCCGTTGCGCTGGCGGCGATCCTGGGAATCCCCTCCGGCGCGTTTGCACTGCAGGTGCACGGCATGAAAGACGCGAAGGTGCCGGCCGGAATGAAGCCCATCCGCACCGACATGCCGGGCCACATGACCATGACGAAGCTGCGTCCCCTGGCGCCCGGCGACCGCGCGAAGGCCGACGCGGTGGTCGTGGCCGCGCGAAAAGCGATGGCTCCTTATACGGACTACCGCAAGGCGCTCGCCGATGGATACAGGATTTTTCTGCCCGACGTTCCGCAGTCCGTCTATCACTTTTCAAAGCGCGACTACGGGATTGAAGCCAACTATCAATTTGACCCGCTGCACCCCACTTCGCTGCTCTACAGCAAAGACGCAAAGGGCCAGTACAAACTGGTCGGCGTGATGTACACCGACCGCGCGGATGCCTCCATGGCAGAGCTGAACGATCGCATTCCCCTCAGCATTGCCCACTGGCATCTGCATACCAACTTCTGCGAGGCGCCGCCGGGAAAGCAGAATGAATACTTCGGGCCGCATGCAAAATATGGCCTGCTCGGCTCGATCACGACCGAGCAGGAATGCGACGCTGCGGGCGGCGACTTCTATCCGCACATCTTTGGCTGGATGGTGCACGTCTATCCCAACGCAAAGAATCCCAGCGAAATCTGGTCAGTCCATGATGACAGCAAAGGTCACGACAACATGGACCACTCCGCCATGGCCGGCATGCCGATGCAGTAGCCGGCCATTACTCGTCGCGAAGAACGGCCAGCGGGCGCTGGCTCAACAGCCGCAGCGACGCGATCCATCCGCTCATCACCGCAAGGATGCCGGTCAAAAACACTGCCGCAATCATCACTGGCCAGCCGGGCTGAAACGGCACATCCATCTTGTGCAGCAGAATGGCCGTCAAACCCAGCGCAAAACACACGCCGGATAGCCCGGCAATAGCGCCCAGCAGCACAAACTCCACGCTTAGGGCCGCGATGATCTGACGGCGCAGTGCGCCAAGAGATTTGAGAATGGCAACCTCCCGCACACGCTCAAACCGCGTCGCGGTGATGCTGGAGGCAAGGATGATGCATCCGGCAAGGATCGTGAAGGCGGCCAGAAAACGCAGCAGCGTGGCAATCTGATCGACCGCCTTGCGGATCACGCGCTCCACATCGGAGATGTTGATGAGCGTGACCGAGGGATATGCGGCGTACAGCGCGCGCTCAATCGCTGGAATCCGCCCGCTGGCTGCATGAAAGCCTCCGTACCAGATCGGCGATGCGTGGCTCAGCAGATTGGGCGGCACGACGAACTGGCTGCGCGTATAGAGGTGCTCGCCGTCTGAGCGGTAGATTGCGGTGACGCGCAACGGGATCGACCGGCCGGCCGCGTGGAACGTCATCGTGGAGCCAACACGCACGTGCAGCAGCTTCGCCGTGTAATCGCTGACAGCAAGCTGCGCCGCCGGGCTGCTTCCCTGCCACCAGTGGCCCGCAATCACTTTTTCTCCCGGTGGCAAAGGACCAGCCCAGGTGAGCGTGGCCGATCGCAGCCGCCGCTCAGGATAATGCTTGATGTGCAGTTGGCTGGCCGGAACGCCGTTGATGGCCTCCACGCGCGCATGCACGAGTGGGATGGTTTCAAAATTTCCTGTGATGCCCGCCTGCCGATGCAGAATCTGCGTAACGCCGGCGAGTTCATCCGGGCTGATGTCGATCAGAAAAACATTGGGTGCGTTTTTGGTCTCCGGACCGTCAAGGTCACGGATGATTGCGTGCTGCATGGCATACACGCTGGCCACCATCATGACACCTACGCCCAGCGTGCTGAGCACGGCAGCCGACTGGTTGCCGGGGCGGTACAAACTTGCAAGCCCTTGCCGCAGCGCAGGAGGAATGCTGAGGCTATGCCGGCGCAGGACACGCCGCAGCACGGCCAGGGTCACCGCAGAGGCTGCGCCCAGCACCAGCAGAACCAGCGCGAGCGCGACGGCAAACCAGCTGCCCACCTCCGGCGATTGCGTCAGGAACATGGCGATACCGGCCAACCCGACCAGAATGAAAACGATGGTCGCAATCTGCAGCGCATCGCGATGCGGCAAAATCCGCCACGGCGACGCCTCGGCCGGTTCAACGCGCCGCCGAAGAATATTAAGCGGGCGGAAGGTGCGAATCTCCAGCAGCGGCGGAAGCGTGAACAGCAACGTGGTGAGCACGCCGGCCGCAAAGCCGATCACCGCAGAAGAGACGGCGAGGTTCGCCGCCAGCGGCAGCGATACCAGCCGCTGCAGCATTGCGGCAAAGCCACGCGTGACCAGAATGCTGACTCCGATGCCCACCAGCGACCCAACCGACCCCAGCAGAACCGTCTGCGCCAGAAAGATGCGCAGAATGCCGCCGGAGCGCGCACCCAGCGCTTTCATAATGGCGATGGAGTCCATGCGCTGGCGCAGGTGCGCGCGCATGGCCCTGCCCACCCCGATTGCACTGAGAACCAGCGTCACCAGGCTGATGAGTGTAAGCATTCCGGCAGCATGATGCACACCATCTGCCAGTGCCGGATTGGCCTCACGGTAGTCGGTCATCTGCGCGTCCGGCAGAATCGCCTCCACTCGCTTCCGCAAGGTGGCGATGGTCATTCCACCGTTTGCCGCTGGCCCCTGCGGCAGGCGGAAGAGCAGGCGCTCACTGGCGCGGCTGCCAACGCGAACCAGCCCGCTGGCGGGAATTGCGGCCTGATCGATCATCACCCGGGGTCCGATACCGAACGAGGAGGAAATGCGGTCAGGCTCCGACAAAATCACATCGGCGATGCGGAAGTCACTGTTGCCCAGATGCATCATGGTGCCCAGCGTCGCGTGCATGCGCAGCAGAAACTCCCGGCTGACGACGGCAGTCTGCGGCGTAAGCACCGCAGCCAGAGGCCGGCCGGAGGCGAGTTGCACCGCGCCGTAGTAGGGATACTGCGCGGGATCGACCGCTTTCAGCGAGACCAGCAGCGGGTCCTGCGCCGTCGGCGTCGCCGCCATAGAGACCGTCTCCGTCACCAGCGTGTGACGGACGCCCGGCAACGCGTCGAGCTGCTGCATCTCCGCGGGCGTGTATGTACGGAAGGTGCGTGCCGAGAGGTCCGCAGCCATGATGGTGCGCGCCTGCCGCAGCAGTGTGTGCTCCACCATGACACTGAAGCTGCGCACTCCGCTGAGCGACGCCACGCCCAGCGCCACCGCAGCGATGACGAACAGAAACTTTACCCACGCGGAACGCAGGTCGCGCCACGCAATCTTCAGCGCCGTTGGCCAGGGAAGCGCTACCGTGTTCATTGCAGGACGGGCCGGCCAGCCTCCGTCGCATGATCGGCAACAATCTCACCGTCCCGCAGCAGAATGGTGCGGGAAGCCAACGCCGCCAGTCCTGGATCGTGGGTGACCAGCAGAAGCGTCGTGCCTTCGCTGCGGTTCAGATCCATCAAAAGCTGCATGACGCGATCCCCGGTCGCCCCGTCAAGATTTCCTGTGGGCTCATCCGCCAGAATGACCGGCGGCCGCAGCATAAACGCGCGCGCCAGGGCGACGCGCTGCTGCTCGCCACCAGAAAGCTGCACCGGATAGTGGTGCCGGCGGCTGGCCAGGCCTACAGAGTCCAGCAGAAATTCTGCGCGCGGCTGGCCATCCTCGCGCGAGTGCAGCTCGTGTGGCAGCAAGACATTTTCAAGCGCGGTCAAGGTCGGGATCAACTGGTAGGACTGGAAGACGAAGCCGAGCTTGCGCCCGCGAATGGCGGCGAGCTTGTCTTCCCGCATCCGGCCGATTTCGACGCCATCAATCACAACCTCTCCGCTGGTTGGCGTGTCCAGGCCGGCCAGCAGCCCCAGCAGTGTGCTTTTACCGCTGCCGGAGGCTCCCATGATGACCGCGAACTGGCCTTGTGGAATCTCGAAGCTGACGCCGCGAAGAATCTCAATCATGCCCGCGCCGCTGCGCAGGGACTTGGTGAGATTGCGAACCTGAAGAATCGTTTTCGTGGGTTCCATGCTGACTCTTAAAGACGAACATACCGTCGGTTTGAGATATGCTGGCGGCAATGCAAGCTGTTGCTGATTGGGTTCAGGATTGCAAATTCAGACTCTCTTTGTCTTTCGCTCCGCAAAACGTGCAGCCATGACTCCAGCCGTTAGACGAACCTGCCTGGCGGATCGGATGCGAGCCCAGGCCGTCGTCCTGCTCTTTTTCTTCGCAGTTGCTGGATGCCGTCAAACGCCCCGGCAGGCGGCACCTTCTGCATCCCCGGCGCCTTCGCCATCTGCGGTTCAGACAGACACACCTCCCGCGCCTTCGACCGACCGCCGGCCCGTGATTGTTGCGTTTGGCGACAGTTTAACGGCCGGCTACGGCACCAACGCGGGCGAAAGCTACCCGGACGATCTGCAGCGCGCGTTGAATGCCCGCGGCTACAACTACCGCGTGGTGAACGCGGGCCATAGCGGTGACACCTCAAAGGATGGCGTCAGCCGTCTGCCCGATGTCCTGGACGACCATCCCGTTGTCGCTATCGTGGCATTCGGCGGCAATGACGGCCTCCGCGGTGTTCCGCTCACGCAGACGGAGGCAAACCTCCGAACGATCATCACACAGTTTCAGGCGGCGAAAACAAAAGTGATCCTGGGGGGCATCACGCTGCCGCCAAACTACGGCACCCAGTACATCGCTCGCTTCAACGCCATGTACCGGCAGCTCGCCAAGGACTACCACGTTCCCCTGCTGCCGTTCATGCTGAAAGATGTTTACGGTGTCCCCGGCGACATGCAGGCGGATGGAATCCATGCCACGGCGAAGGGAAATCGCCAGGTTGCCGCAAATTTTCTGCCATACCTCCTGCCGCTGCTGCATCGGCAGGCAGGCTCTGGCGGCGAATAATCAGCCCAAAACCGCGCAGGGCTGGATCAGCGTTCCGGCGATCCGGCGGCCAATCGCGAACAACTCATCGGGCCCGGTGAAAATCTTTACGTGGCTGGATCCGCTGAAATCCGGCAGATTGCAGCTCATCCCGTTGCGCAGGCTGGCCGCCGTCCGCGCATCCACGGTAACGTTTGGAATCTCCGGAAGCAGCGCGCGTGGATGCGGCATCGCCCCCTGCAGGCTTCCCTGCTCCGCCAGCGCCGCAATTTGCTCCAGCGTGAGCGTATCTTCAAGGGCGAAGCAGCCGGCGCGGGTGCGGCACAGGCTCGCAAGATGAGCGCCGCACCCGAGGCGCTGGCCGAGATCGTGCGCAATGGACCGGATATAGCCGCCAGAAGAAATCTCGATGACAAACGTCGCGTCGGGTGCCGTGTACTCAGCGATCTCCAGACGAGCGACCGTGATCCGGGCCGCGCGCAACTCCACCGGCTTACCCTGCCGCGCCAGCTTATAGGCCGGCGTCCCGGCGATCTTTTTGGCGGAGAACGGCGGCGGCATCTGTTCAATCTCGCCCTGAAAGCAGCAGGCGGCGCTGCGGATTGCATCCAGCGTCAAGGCGGGCCGGCACGCGTCGCCAACCGGAACTCCCATGGCGTCATACGTATCGGTAGCCAGGCCAAAGCGGATCACTCCGCCATAGGCCTTGTCATCGCCGCGAAAAAACTGCGCCAGCCGGGTAAAGCGTCCGAGCAGCAACGGAAGAACGCCGGTCGCCATGGGATCGAGCGTACCCAGGTGCCCCACGCTTTGTTCGTGCGTGATCTTGCGGACGCGCGAAACGACGTCATGCGACGTAAGGCCACCCGGTTTGTTGACGAGCAGAAGTCCGTTCATACGGGTGCAA